>JAZLMT010000104.1:0-8340 GCA_045598745.1 Christensenellaceae bacterium | reverse complement strand
AAACTTTTTATAGGTATAAATATATACCTGTCATTCTGAGATGGGCTATTTTAATGGGCAAGCGAAGAATCTCAAAAGAGATACTTCAATAGTTCATCAAGTAAGTCGGTTCAGTATGACATGTTTATTTGTCATACCGAGCGAAGCGAGTGTATCTTTCCTTGTCATTCTGAGATGGTCTTATATAATGGGCAAACGAAGAATCTCTTTTAATAAAAGAAAAGTAAAAGCTTTTAATATCAAGGGACAGGGGTAAACTCTTTTCCGAAGTCGTTTTACCCCTATCCCTTAACCTAACCCTTTTCACAAACTCCTCAAAACCATTTTTCCCTTATTATTTAAGTGAAAAAGGAAAAAACATAAAAAAATGACCTAAAAACAGGTCATTTTTCTATTCCAAATAAAACGTTTGGTTCAATATTAAATTTTTCATAAATCAACTTTATGCTATCATAATTTGGCTTTTTATTACCTAATAACCATTGACTTATTGTTGTTTGATTAACACCTAAAATATCTGCAAGTTTTTGTTGGCTTAAATTGTTATCAAGCATTATTTGTTTTATTACTTCTATATAAACCATGATTAAATTATAAAACACGTAAGGTCAAAAGTCTTGACATAGGTCAAAAGACCTATTATAATTTTAATTATGGAAAACGAATTAGAAAATATCAGAATAAAAACAAATTATTTAAATAGTAAAGAAAATTTCATATAAAATAAAAAAGTCTTTCATTTGAAAGACTTTTTCTTTTTTAACCTTTTTGTTTTAAGTAGACCATTAAAACCGTTATATCGGCAGGGGATACGCCTGAAATTCTACTTGCTTGACCTAAAGAGCGTGGACGAATTTTATCAAGTTTTTGCCTTGCCTCTAATCTTAAACCTTTAATAGAAAGATAGTCAATATCAGGTGGCAAACGTTTTTCTTCAACTTTCTTTGCCTTTTCAATTTGTTCCAGCCCTTTCTGTAAATAGCCTTCGTATTTAGCGTCAAGTTCAGCCGTTATGATAATTTGCTTATCAATTCCCGTAAACCCACCGAATTCTGCGATAATATCTTCAATAGGAATACCACGTCTTATCATTTCGGCACGAGAAAGTTTTCCGTTTGCTTTTTCATACCCGTATTTTTTTAGTAGATTTTCCGTTTGCTTTGGAAGAAAACTTTCTTGCATTTCTTTAGTTGCTTTTTCGTATTGAGCCTTTCTTTCCAAATATTTATTATATCTTTCGTCGCTAACCAGCCCTGCTTTTCTGCCTTTTTCGGTTAAACGGAAATCGGGATTATCTTGTCTTAAAACGATGCGGTATTCTGCACGGCTTGTCATCATACGATACGGTTCGTTTGTTCCTTTGGTAACCAAATCGTCAATCAAAACACCGATATAACCGTCATCACGATTCAATACAAGCGGTTCTTCGCCACGAAGTTTCAGTGATGCGTTTAATCCGGCAATTAAACCTTGCGCACCCGCTTCTTCATATCCGCTTGTGCCGTTAATTTGCCCTGCTGTGAATATACCTTCTATTTTTTTGTATTCAAGGGTAGGGTAAAGGTCAAGTGAATCTATGCAGTCGTATTCTATAGCATAAGCGTAACGCATAATTTCACAGTGTTCAAGCCCTTTAACCGTGTGATACATAGCCTTTTGAACGTCATGCGGGAGAGAGGAAGAAAAACCTTGAACGTAAACTTCGTTGGTGTCGCTTCCTTCAGGCTCTAAAAATAATTGATGCCTTTCTTTATCGCTAAAGCGAACGACTTTATCTTCTATGGAAGGGCAGTATCTAGGGCCTATACCTTTAACTTTACCCGTATATAACGGTGAACGGTGTAAATTTGCCCTTATAATTTCATGCGTCTTTTCATTTGTATAAGTTAAATAACACGGGCGTTGTTTTATAGGAATATTATTCGTTAAATAACTAAACGGATAAACGTCCGTCTCGCCGTCTTGAACTTCTAAAACGGAATAATCAATAGTTCTGCCGTCAACTCTGGCAGGAGTTCCCGTTTTAAATCTTCTAACGTTAAAACCTAAATTTATCAAACTTTCCGTCAATTTATTTGCCGGTTGAAATCCGTTCGGTCCGGAAGAAATTCTCCACTCGCCGGCAAGACAACTTCCATTAAGATATACACCCGTTGCAATAACAACCGCTTTGCACGTAAGAATACCGCCGAAAGAAGTTACAACACCTGTAACTTTTCCGTTTTCGGTTAAAATTTCTACGGCTTCGCCTTGAAGAATTTTTAAGTTATCGGTTTCTTCAAGCGTTTTTTTCATTAAAGCATGATAAAGGTTTTTATCTTCTTGTCCACGAAGGCTTTGAACGGCTGCACCTTTTCCACGGTTTAGCATTCTGATTTGAAGCATGGCTTTATCGGCATTGATACCCATTTCGCCACCCAAAGCATCAATCTCTCTGACTATTTGACCTTTTGCCGTTCCCCCGATAGACGGGTTGCACGCCATAAAGGCTATGCTGTCTAAATTGAGAGTAAGCATAACCGTTTTTTGCCCTGTTCTTGCAAGGGCGAGTGCCGCTTCGCAACCGGCGTGACCTGCGCCGATTACTACTGCATCAAATTGTCCTTCTAAATAAGTATTCATATTATTTTTTTAGCAACATGTTTTTAATATCGTTTATTTCCGTTGCAAGTTTTTTGTTTATTTTGATTTCTTCTGAAACTTTATCTCTTGCATAAATAACCGTTGCATGATCACGCCCACCCATTTTATTGCCTATAGTTACAAGTGGAAGCGACATCATTTCGGTTATTAAATATATGCAAATTTGCCTTGGTTCAACAAATTCTTTATTTTTCTTTTTTGAAAGAATATCTGCCTTACTGATTTTATAAAAATCACTGACGCAAGATATAATATCTTCTACACGGAGTTCTTCTATCTCGTTTCCGATTGATTCTTTGAGCGCTTCGTTTACAAGCTCTACCGTTATAGGCTTTTCGTGTAGTTTTGATGCAAAAATAACCTTTGTAAGTTTTCCTATAAGCGACCTTATATCTTCATCACCGAGTTCGGCTATATAACTTAAAACCTTCATATCAATCAAGGTTTTCTTTTCTTCTGCTTTTTTCTTTAAGATTGCAATTCTCGTTTCCAAATCAGGTGGTTGAACGTCTGCTAAAAGTCCACCTTCAAAACGTGTTCTTAATCTATCGTCAAGCGTTTCAATCTCTTTCGGCGGTCTATCACAAGTCAAAACAACTTGCTTGTTTTGCATAATAAGTTCGTTAAAAGTATGGAAAAATTCTATTTGCGTTTGTTGTTTCGTTGCTAAAAACTGAACGTCATCAATAAGCAAAACGTCAACGTTTCTGTATTTTTTTCTAAAGTCGGCAGGAGAGCCTTTGCCTTTACTTAAGTTTTCTATAAACTGATTTGTAAATTGTTCGCAAGTTGCATAAAGAACGTTTAAGGTTGGATTATGTATTTTAATATAGTTTGCAATAGCCATTAAAATATGCGTTTTTCCAAGCCCTGTTCCGCCGTAAATAAAGAGTGGGTTATATGAATCCCCCGGGTTTTCGGCAACGGCTTTAGCCCCTGCGCAAATAAGTTCGTTTGACGGACCTATAACGAAAGAATCAAATGTGAATTTCGGATTGATAGGAGAGCCTTGATTTATAACGGTTTCGCTTTCGCTTTCGTTAAGTTGCTTGATATAATCTTCTCTGTCTTTTGCAACGTATACGGCAAAATCAGATATTTCCGAATTGCTTTTAGTAATGGCAGAACAGATAATATCGTGCATCTTACCGCCACAAACAGTGTCGGCAAAAAGTTTGCTAGGCGTTATTAAAACAAGCTTATTTCCGATAACGTCAACCGGAATAAGTTGCTTAATATACGTTTCATAAGAAATTGAGGTTATTGAATTTTCAAGTTCCGGAAGAATAGTCTTCCATAAAATCTCATAACTTTCCATAATAAAATTCCTTTTTATCTTGCGTTTGGGTTAAAAAAAATGTATAATTAACCATATAACAATTTAGCGGTTAAAAACGCTTGTGTTGTTTATTATATAATTTATATAATTTTTTTGCAATAGAATAGAGTGAAAAAATAAAAAAAACAAAAAAATAGAAAAACATGGTTATTAAACAATTAACGTTAAAGAATTTCCGTAATTACGAAAAAGAAGAATTTAATTTTTCCGACGGAATAAATATATTAACAGGTGCTAACGCTCAAGGGAAAACCAATTGTGCCGAGGCAATCTTTTTTTTATGCACGGGCTATTCTCCAAGGGCAAATAAAGACAGGTTGGTTATAAGAAACGGCTTTGAAGAAGCCGAAATTTTTGGCAGTGCCGTTTCAAATTACGGTGACGTTTCGGTTAAAATCAACTTTAATAAAAACGACAAGAAAGATATTTTCGTAAATGAAGTTGCGGTAAATAAAATAGGCGATTTGCTTGGAAATATTCACTCTGTTTTTTTTAATCCGCAAGAATTAAAGCTTGTTCAGGAAAGCCCGGAAGACAGAAGGCGTTTTCTCAATATTTCACTTTGTCAAATTTCTAAAACTTACTTTTACGCTTTATCAAGATATAACAAGATTTTGGCGCAAAGGAATAATCTTCTAAAAGAACAAGATAGGAGTTTGATTTTTGAAACCTTGCCTGTTTGGGATGAGCAACTTGCGAAACAAGCTTCAATAATAATTGACGCAAGGAATAAATATTTAAGCGAACTTTCACCGATAGCCGAAGAAAAACAAGCTGTTTTATCAGACGGAAAAGAAAAATTATTAATGAAAACCGAAAGCGGATATCAAGGTGAAATTTCCGAAATTGAAAAGGCAATTTATCAAGACTATAGTGATTTAGTTGAAAGAGATATAAGGCTTGGCTATACTTCAATAGGTCCGCATAGAGACGATATAAAATTTTTATTAAATAACGAAGACGTTAAAATTTACGGTTCACAGGGGCAACAGAGAACGGTTGCACTTTCAATAAAACTTGCAGAGACGGAAATATTCAAAAAACGCTTTAACGAGTATCCGATATTGATATTAGACGACGTGTTGTCGGAATTAGATAAGAAAAGGCAAAAGAAACTTATTTCAGCCGTTTCGCATTTGCAAACAGTTTTTACGACTACGGCAATTGATAAAACAGTATTCAAAAACGTAAATTTTAATAAAATAACGATTGAAAACGGTAAAATTAAAGGTAAAAAATAAAAAAATAGTGAATATGTATTGACTACATTTATTTTATTTTATATAATATACTATATGATTGCTATAACTATATATGATTTGCTATAAGGAGAAACTTATATGATATACAATAAAGCAAAAAGAGTATTAAGTGTTATCGCTTCTATTTTAGGGTTTTTATTAACAATAGGGGCAGTTATTGTCGTTGCTGTCGGTATCGTTGATATTACAGGGGAAACGGCAGTATTTAAGCTTGGTGATTCCTTAACAAAATTATTAAGCCTTCAAAATACAAGTGTATTTGATAAAGCAGGAATTCAATGGGCTATTTTGATTGTAATATTTATTCTTGCCTACTTAAACGTTATGTTTATTATTTCTTTATTGAAAAAGCCTGTTCTTATCGATAATAAGTTTAAAAGCATTGGCTGGTTAAAATTCTTCTTCAGTATTTTGACTATTATTTTCGGTGCAGTTATAGGGCTTTATTTCTTTAATGATAAAATTATGGTTGGTGAAAACTTATTATTTATTATTTGTTTAGTTGTCGGCGTTATCGTTGCTTTACTTCAAATAGTTTCAATGTTCTTAAAATCAGTAAAGAAAGATAAGGTTAAAAAAGAAAAGAAAGAAGAAAAAGAAGTTAAAGAAGAAGTTAAGGAAGAAAAGATAGAATCTGAAACAAATGAAGAAGTTTCTGAAAAGAATCCGTTATCTCAACTTTCATTTTATGCATCTATTATTCCTGATCCGGAAAAAGATAGTTTTGAACAAAGGATTAGAGAAATTAAGCATTTAAGAGAAGCTGGCCTTATAAACGATTCACAAACGATTCATGCAATTGAAAAAATTGTTTATGGGATTACAAAAAAATAAAAAATAAAAAAATTTACGCCGTCCATAATGGACGGCGTTTTTTGTATAAAAAAATATTTTTCGGGAAAAATCTTTATATAAAAATAAGGAGAATTGGTTATGGGAAATATGCTAACGACTAAAGAAGCTACGTTAATTTCTGATTTACTTAAATATGAAGAAAGTGCTTGTAAAAAAGCAAGATTGTTTGAAAGAACGTTGACAGATAAAGAACTTGCAGGTTTTTTCGGCAAACTTGCAGATAATCATCAAAACAGATTTAAAAGTCTTTTTGAAATGCTTTAATTGGGAGGTAAAATATGGCAGATTATAAGGCAGAGGTAACGCTAAATGAACAAGACAGTTTACAGGATATGTTAAATTTAGAAAAAACAATGGTTAAAATTTATGCTTTGGCTATGACGGAAGGTGCAAGCAAAGGTTTTAGAAATTTAGTAAAAAGTAATTTAGTAGATACTATTTCTGATCAATTTGATGTTTTTTTGCAAATGACCAACAAAGATTATTATAGAGTAGAGTCTGCACCGGAAAAAACATTAAAGGAAGAAAAAGAAAAATTTATTGAAGTTCAAGCACAGTTGTTTTAGTGATATTGACAAAATTATAATTATAAATTAAAATAATAAAAAGCCCCAAAAAATACAGGGGCTTTTTATGTTTATAGGAGAGATTATGAAAAGTTTTATTAAAAACGTGAAAATATTTTGTATTTTATCCATAATAATTTCAAGTTTTTTCTTGATGGGTTGTGCAAGAGTAGAACCATGCACGATGGAAGAACTTATCGGCACTTATAAACTGATAAATTATAAAAGGGCGTATTACACGAAAAACGAAAACGACGAAAGTGTTTTAGATAGAGAAGAAGATTTGTTAAAGTCAAATAAGATAGAAATGTTTTTGATAATAACGGGTGAAGAATTCGGTTACGTTGTTTATAAAGATAAAGATACAAATCTTTTAATCAGGCAAGTGAAATTAAAATATAATTATGAGTTTGAAGCGGTTAACGGCGAAACCGTTTATACCGATAAGATAAGCACCGTTGAATATAAAACGCTAGTCGGAAAAGATTATGAAAAGATACAAGATGCGTGGGCAAATTTAGGCACTACAAAAAACGGGAAAAAACTGAATAATACACATCATGAATACAAGGGGTTTTATAAAACACATTTATATACCGATTACGTTGATTATGAAAAAGTTTCAAAAGAAAAAGATTTAAGTTATATAAAAGAAAAATATACCGTTTTACCACAAACAGAAGAATATCAAATTATATAATTTTGATTGACAATTATCTATACAATATATATAATAGCATTAAAAACATAAGAAGGTTTTCGGACAACACTTCTATAAAACAACCGAAAGTTGAAGATAAGCCTCACTTTCGGAAGTGGGGCTTTTATGTTAAATAAAACGAGCAAAAAAATTGCATTTATGGGGATAACGGCAGGGCTTTATATAGTTCTGTCTATTGCCGTATTGCCACTTGCGAGTGGAGCAATTCAAGTTAGGCTTTCAGAGTGTTTAGCAATTCTCCCGTTGTTTTTTCCGGAATCTACAATCGGTTTATTCGTCGGGTGTTTGTTGGTTAATCTTATAACCGGTTGTGCTATATTTGATATATTTTTGGGAAGTATTATAACGCTACTCGCTTCACTTTTAACTTGCTTAATAGGAAAAGTAATAAAAGGCAAAAAACTCAAATTTATTATCGGTGGATTGCCACAAATTCTATTAAACAGTTTTTTATTGCCACTTGTTTGGCTGATTGCTTATGGTTTGATAGAATATACATATATTCTACAAGTTGCTTTTATACTTTTGGGCGAAAGTATCTCTGTTTACGGAATAGGTTTTATCATTTATAAGGGAATAAACGAATTTTTATATAAACGTGAAAAACAATGATAAATTTACAATTAAATGCGAAGTTTAAAAAATAAAAAAACTTTGCAAAAAGCAAAGTTTTGTTTATAGAAGCGCATTTTCAAAAACGAGCCTGTCAAAATCAATTTTTTCAACGAAATCGTCTTTTGTAAATTTAACGTTATTATATTTAGCATAATTAAACAAGTGCGTTTTAATAACAACGGGGGTAGGAACGTCAAGCTGTTCGCAAATATCCCTAGTGTATTCAAAAAAACGTGAGTAATCAATAGACTCAAAATTTTCGTAAACGTATTGTTTTATTATTTTGTGATTTTTCATTACTTTTGCCCAGATTCTAATCATAATCCACCTAAAAATATT
>JAZLMT010000103.1:0-5836 GCA_045598745.1 Christensenellaceae bacterium | reverse complement strand
AAGTTTTGATAATAATATTTTAATTCAGCATCAGCGATTGAATTTACTGTTTGGCCGTTTATCTTTACGTATTTACCATAATAATTCTTTAAATCAACGTCCATTATTGTTCCCCAATATTCACCGTTATTTAAAGAAAGTCCTTTATCAAATGACAATAAAACGCCCTTTTTATCATTATAAGATTCAGCATAATTTGTATTATTCCATGTTATTCCTGCGTAGTTCACTTGATTTTTTACGTTAGGCGTTATCGTCCAAGTTGTAGAATCATAATAAAGTGAAAATGAATTAATATATTTACCTTTAAATTCTGTTAAATTGTCTACCGTAAGCGTAATTCTCTTATATTCTGGTATACTTGTAAAAGGAACGTATACGCAAATCATATTACTACCATAAACAAAGTCAACACAACTGCCGGCAATATCTTTTATAGGCATGCCGCTTATCTTTAAACCACTACCTATCGCATAGTCTTTTGTTGCATAATTATTTGTGTCTGCATTACCAAACGAAAAAGAAAAACCAATATTTACGTATATACCGTCAGTCGGTATTGCTGTATCACCTGTATTAATTGAAACAGGATGAATATTTGTATAATTTCTATTATTATGAACAATGCTTGAATATTCTACTATTTCTCCCCAAGTTGTTCCGTTAAAATACAAAGAAATTGCAGGGATATTTTTATTTGCGAAAGTTGCACCTTCTTTTATTTCAAAAATGCTACCTTCTTTAACGTTTTTAGGTGAAAAGTTTATCCATTTTTGCCCACCCCAATGCGCAAAGCAATTACTTGGAATTAATTCCCCATCTAAATAAACTTTTGATGCAAGATTGCCGTTATCGGTATCATCCCAAGCAGTATCACTTGTATAAGTTAATAATAAAGATTTGGATGAGTTATAAGAAGCATCAGGATAGATCCCACCATAAGTTGCATTTTCAAGTGCATCTGCTCTTGTTATATTTTTATCTTGAGAAATAATAAAAGAAAAACAACATACAGCAAATAAAACCAATAATAACGAGAACAATACTTTTTTTGTTATTTTCATTACACGCTCCTTTTTTTATAAAAAATCAATTTTATCAATTTTTTGCACAACTAAAAATATTTTATCTTATAATAGTATAATGTTTAGATAAAAGTCAATACAAAAAATTAACCTAAAAAATCAAAATTTTGATATTTTTTTAAAAAAAATGATTTTTTGTATAAAAAAAGTATTAATTTTTTTAAAATTAAAGCCGTTTTGTTAAAAAAAACGGCTTTATGTTATATTTCTTTATCACAATATATGCAATGACAATCACTGTTGTTATCGTCTAAAACAAAAACTTGATCAAGTTCCTGCTCGGTTTTTGATACACATTTAGGATTTGAACATACATGTTTATTATATTCAAGTTTTTTCCCGACAAAACGATCTTCCCTTACATTATTTTCTTTGGCAATCTCAAGCAGTTTAAGTATAAGCGCCATACGAATATATTTACCGTTTTCAACTTGCTTAAAATAACAAGCTCGTTTATCATTATCAACTTTAACACTTATTTCGTTTACTCTTGGAAGCGGATGTAATATACACATATTTTCTTTCGCATTTTTTAGCTTTTCTATCGTTAATATATAACTATCTTTTAATCTTTCATATTCATCTTTATCAGTGAAGCGTTCTCTCTGAATCCTTGTCATATACAAAATATCAAGCGTTGGAATATTTTTTTCAAGTTCTGTTGTTTCAAAATAGTTCATTTGATTTTTATCAAGAATTTTTGTTTTAACATATGACGGAATTTTCAGTTCTTCAGGAGAAATAAGCACAATTTTAATACCCGTATATCTAGATAATGCTCCAATTAACGAGTGAACAGTCCTTCCATATTTCAAATCTCCGCAAAAGCCAACTGTAAGATTATTAAACGAGCCTTTTTCTCTATAAATCGTTAGAAGGTCTGCAAGCGTTTGTGTTGGATGACAATGCCCACCGTCTCCAGCGTTTATAACCGGAATTGTGGCATTTTCGGAAACAACAAGTGCTGCACCTTCGTTTGGAGTTCGCATTGCAATTATATCAGCATAACACGAAACAACTTTTGCCGTGTCAGCAAAACTTTCCCCCTTTGTTGCCGAAGAACTACTCATTTCTGAAAATCCCAAAACGTTTCCGCCAAGTTCCATCATTGCCGCAGTAAAAGATAATCTCGTGCGGGTTGACGGTTCGAAAAATAACGTTGCAAGTTTTTTGCCTTTACATTTTTCGGAATATTTTTTTGGATTTTTTATAATGTCCAACGCTATTTTAATAAGTTCGTCTATTTCTTTAACGCTTAAATCAACAATATCTATTACGCTTCTCATTTAATATTCTCCTTATTGTTTTATCCAACTTTCATCCGATGGATTATCTCTAAATGCCAAAAGCTTCTTTTCATCTTCGGCTTTTATATAGCCATTATCAACGGCAACTTTGGTTATAACGTCAAAATTAGTTAGTGAAACGTTTTTAATATCTGCTTCTTTCAATCTTTCCAATCCTTTTTTCATGCCGTAAGTAAATATACTTACAACGCCCAAAACTTCTGCACCTGCTTCTCTTAAAACGTTTACAACTTCTATTACACTGCCACCTGTTGAAATTAAATCTTCAACGACTACCACTTTTTGTCCTTTTTCAAGTTTACCTTCTATTTGGTTTTGCCTTCCATGGTCTTTTGCTCCCGACCTAACGTAACCCATAGGTAAATTCATTAAATGTCCGACTATTGCGGCATGTGCTATGCCTGCAGTGGAAGTTCCCATAAGCACTTCCACTTCCGGATAATATTTTTCAACTAATTCTTTAAGCGAATTTTCAACATCATGCCTAACATTAGGAGCAGTTAAAGTCAATCTATTATCACAATATACGGGACTTTTAATTCCGCTTGCCCATGTAAACGGTTCGTTTGGACGGAAAAAAACCGCCTTTATAGAAAGTAAATCTTTTGCAATAAGTTGTTCTGTTTTTTCCATAATCAATCTCCTAAAAATTCTTTAACACATCTTTTATACGCTTCAACGGGATCTAATGAAGCAGTTATAGGTCTTCCGACAACAATATAATCCGAACCTATTTTTCTTGCTTCTTTTGGCGTCATAACTCTTTTTTGATCTCCAATGTCGCCATCAGAAAATCTTACTCCCGGCGTTACAGTAATAAATTTTTTTCCGCAAGTATTATGAACTTTCTCCGCTTCAAGAGGAGAACAAACAACCCCGTCAAGCCCCGAATTTTTTGCATTTAACGCATAGTGCATTACTACTTGATCAATAGGTTTTTCTATCAATAAGTCTTTTTCCATGCTTTCTTGGTCAGTCGACGTAAGCTGTGTTACGGCAATAAGTATAGGTCTTGTGCCGTCTTCTCTCGTCAATCCTTCAAGTGCCGATTTCATCATGTTAACCGTTCCCGACGCGTGTAAATTCGTCATATCAACGTCAAGTTTAGACAGCACTGCCATCGTCTTTTTAACAGTGTTCGGTATATCGTGAAGTTTTAAGTCAAGAAATATTTTATGCCCACGTTTTTTTATCTCTTTAACTATCGAAGGGCCTTCTGAATAAAACAATTCCATACCTATTTTAACAAAAGGCTTCACATCAGTGAATTTATCCAAAAATTCAAACGTTTGCTTTGCACTTGCAAAATCACATGCGATTATTACGTCTTTTGCCATTATAATGCTCCTCCTATAATTTCTTTAAGCGATTGTATTTTATATTTTTGCATCACTCTCGGCAAGTCTTCTATTATCTCTTTTGATGCGAAAGGATTAACTAAATTTGCAGCCCCTACTTCTACTGCCGTAGCACCTGCAAGCATCATTTCAATAACGTTCTCAGCACTGTTTATTCCACCCATGCCGATTATAGGAATTTTAACAGCCTTCGCAACTTGATAAACACATCTCACCGCTACAGGAAAAACCGCTGGACCGGAAAGCCCACCCGTTGTATTTTTAAGTAACGGTTTTTTTGTGCTTAAATTTATTCTCATACCAAGCAGTGTATTTATAAGCGAAATTCCGTCCGCACCTGCATCTTCAGCTGAACAAGCAATAGAAACAATATCTGTAACGTTTGGAGATAGCTTCACGATTATCGGTTTATGAGCTACTGCTTTTACTTCGCTTACAACACTTTTTACGGCGTTTACGTCCGTTCCAAAGCTTAAACCACCACCGTGAACGTTAGGACAAGACACGTTAAGTTCTATCCAACCGATTTGTTCTTCATTATCTAAAAGTTGACAAGTTTCCACATATTCTGAAATTGAAAATCCGCTGACGTTTGCCATAACTTTCTTATGAAAAACCTTTTTTAATTTTGGCAATTCTTCGTTTATAACCTTTTTAACTCCGGGGTTTTGCAACCCAACTGAATTAAGCATACCCGAAGAACACTCCGTAATTCTCGGCGTTGGATTTCCAAACCTTTCTTCCTTTGTCGTTCCTTTAAAAGAAAAAGTGCCTAACATATTTATGTCGTAAAGTTCTGAAAATTCATATCCGTAACCGAAAGTTCCGCTTGCCGGAATAACGGGATTATCAAGAGTTATTCCACATAGATTTACCGATAAATCTACTTTTCCCATATAATTTCCCCCTTCTTTAATACCGGCCCATCTTTACAAATACGTTTCGTTCCGTAAAGTGTTTTACAAGAACAACCGACGCACGCACCGAAACCACACCCCATACGTTCTTCAAAACTAAATTCACCATCCGTTTCGGTTTTATTATATACCGCTTTAAGCATAGGTTCCGGACCACACACGTAAAAGTAAGTGTAACCTCTAACTATTGCATCGGTTACAAATCCTTTAACGCCGTAGCTTCCGTCAACTGTGCTGATAACAACATTTGCACCGAGATTTTTAAATTCCTTTTCATAGAAAATTTCAGATTTAGTGTTGAACCCTAAAATCACGTTAACCGATTTGCCTTCTAATAAAAGTTTTTTTGCAAGATTATATAAAGGAGGAACGCCAGCACCTCCACCGATAAGCAATGGTTTATCACCCGAAAGATTTAAATCGTAGCCATTGCCAAGTCCCGTAAGAATATCTAATTTTTCACCTGTTTTCATAGTGGAAAGTTTTTCCGTGCCTTGCCCAACAACCTTATATATTAAAGTCAAAAAATCTTTATCATAATCACAAACGGAAATGGGACGTCTTAAATACAACCCGTCAATCAAAATATTGACGAACTGTCCCGACGCTGTAATTCCTTCCGTATCTCCCAGTAAAACCATCTTATAAACGTTTTCGGTTAAAGCACAATTTTCTTTTATTGTAAATAATACTTTGTTCATTTTATCTCCGTTTTTTATGCGTCAATAGTTGAAATAGTAAGCGTCGTTTCTTCCAAAACGTCTAATAAGACCTTGACTGTATCAAGTGAAGTAAACATTGTAACGTTACTTTCTATTGCGTATTTTCTTATCTCAACACCGTCGCTTTGAACGTCTATTGCCCCTATGTTTCCCGTATTTATAACGTAAGCAATATGTCCTTGACGGATAGAGTCACGTATTTCATTACTGCCGTCGCTTATCTTTTGCAAAATGTGAGTACGTATTCCGTTCTCCTTTAAGAATTTTGCCGTACCTAAAGTGGCTTCTATATTAAATCCCAAATTATAAAATCTTC
Organism: Christensenellaceae bacterium; assembly: GCA_045598745.1. Classification (GTDB taxonomy): domain Bacteria; phylum Bacillota; class Clostridia; order Christensenellales; family Borkfalkiaceae; genus UBA1259. The sequence goes on along the minus strand of JAZLMT010000103.1, from coordinate 131 downwards.
TGATAAGCGGTAAAGCCTCGTCTTTGTCTGAATCGGCTATAGTCGCAAAAACCGTTCCGTAATTTTGAAGTTTTGTTCCCGATGCTTGCAAGCCTTTATATAACGCACGATTGAGTTTATCGTCATATCCT
>JAZLMT010000102.1:0-2486 GCA_045598745.1 Christensenellaceae bacterium | reverse complement strand
TCAGAAAATCTATCATAATTTAAAAGATTATACAAATTTCTTTGCATTCTTTCTTTGTTTTTTACTTCATCATACCCATCTTTTTTAACATCATTTTTTATGGATTCTCTTTCAAGCAATGCAACATTACCATTTTCCTTTTCGTAAAACGTTTCGTTACTTCCTAAATTTGAACGTCTTGTTGTTATCATGGTTTAATCTCCTAAATAATTTATATTTTTTCTGCAATTCTTAATTTTGCACTTTTTGATCTACTGTTTATTTTTAATTCTTTTTCGCTCGCCGTAATCGGGTGTTTTGTTATAATTTCTATCTCTTTATGCTTTCCACAAACGCAAACCGGTAAGCTTTTATCACATATACAGTCACATTCAAGTTCTTTAAATGCGTTTTTAACAATTCTATCTTCAAGAGAGTGAAAAGTTAAAATAACTATTCTTCCACCCTTATTTAATGATCTTGCCATATCTAAAATCGTTTCATATAACCCGTCAAGTTCGCCGTTTACTTCAATTCTCAATGCTTGAAAGGTCCTTTTTGAAGGATGTCCGTCATGTTGAAATTTTTGTGGAATACTTTTTAAGATAATATCGTTTAGATCTTTAACAGTCTCTATTCTCTTCTTTTTTCTATCCAGAATAATGTTTTTTGCTATATTTTTACTAAATCTTTCTTCACCGTATAATGAAAAAATTTTTGTTAACTGATCTTCACTATATTCATTTACGATTTTTTCTGCGGTCAATGGATTTTTTTTATCCATTCGCATGTCTAATTTCACACTTCCGTCTAAATATGAAAACCCTCTTTCTCTGTCGTCAAGCTGAAAACTTGAAACGCCAAGATCAAGAATTATTCCATCAAAACCGGAAATATTTAATTTTTCTTTTATACTTAAAAAATTCTTAAAGTTTTCATTAACGATTGTAAATCTATTAGAAAACTCACTTAATCTTTCACTAGCCCTATTTATTGCATATTCATCTAAATCCGAAGCAACAAGTTGTCCGTTTGGTGAGGATTTTTTTAATATTTCGTATGAATGCCCTCCACCACCAAGCGTGCCGTCAAAATATATCCCGTTATCTTTAATTTTTAATCCGTCTATACATTCATTAAGCATTACGGAAAAATGTTGTAAATCAGCCATTTTCTTTTAATTCATCTAAAGCATCTGCAAGTTCTTCAAAATTAACGTCGTTAAAATAGCTGTTCCAAACTTCTTCTGCCCATATTTCTATACAATTAGGACCTTTAAATACAATTATATTTTTATCAATCTTTGCATACTTTCTTAAACTTTCCGGTAAAAGAATTCTGCCTTGATTATCTTCTTCCGCATCCCAGGTATTATATAAAATAAATCTTGCTGCCTTTAATTGCTTTTCTCTATATTGATTTATACCTTGAAGTTCTTTTTTAACTTCTTGCATTTGTTCATATGAATAAACATATAAACACCCACCTGTTCCTACGGTAATGGAGTAGTTATCGCCAAGTTCTTCTTTCAACTTTGCAGGTATACGAAGTCTATTTTTAGCATCTAATTGATGTGTATAGTTTTTACCGGCCATGATATACTACCCCCTTTTTTCTTTTTACACGAATATTCTATCACCATTTTTAACCACTGTCAACCACTTTTTGAAAAATTTTTTTATATTTTTTATATTTTTTTCAATAAAAGCACAGTCATTTAACCACTTTTGTAAAAAATAACTCGTTTTTATTTTGGAAATCATCTAAAAACAAAATCTTATTTCGCTTGAATTTTACTAATGATTTTCTTGTTTTAGTATTTTTTTGTATACAATTAACTATTAAATCTTCACTACAAATTATATTTTTAACTTTTTGGTGGTCAAAGTGGTCAAGAATTCTTTTTTTAATAAAAAAATAGTGTGTGCAACCTAAAACAATTGTCTCAATAGGTTGAAAAAAAGGCTCTATAATTTCATAAAGCCTAATCTTATCTAAATTATTTATATTGTTTTCAATTTCAAAAGCAAGATCTTTTTGTGGTAAAATTTTTATTATCTTACTTTCCTTATAATATCTACTTGTATTGTTTGTTGAAAGCAGTAAAGTTCTACTATTATTTATTTCTAACATTTCTATCGGCGGATATATTCCATATACCGGATAAACGGAAATTTCCTTTATAAAAGAAATCAACGAACAACTTAACGTATTGCAAGCTACCACTAAAAATTTTATGTTATAGAAATTTAGTAAAGTCAATTTTTCAAAAATAAGTTTCTTTAATTCCCTTATACTTTTATTTCCGTATGGTGCATTTCTATTATCGGCTAAATATATATAGTTTTCTTTTGGAAAATTTTCTCGTAAAATTTTTAAAACCGACAAACCGCCAACGCCACTATCAATTACTGGAATATATTTTCTTTTCATATTAAATTGTATGATTTATAAGTAAAAAAAATAAAAATATAATGAAAAATAAAATAATAAATGGTAAATGTAGT
>JAZLMT010000101.1:0-4821 GCA_045598745.1 Christensenellaceae bacterium | reverse complement strand
AAGATTATATAGATTGTTTAATTCAATCTCTTGCAAAACTTTCAGATATTCCTTTTTCATTGCTCCTGCGTGGTTTGCCGTTTTTATAAGTTCTACATAGTGTTCCAAACAAAATCCTTTTGATTGTGATATACTTTTAGCGAAACTACCGTCCGTTAAAAACATGTGCGCAAAAGTTTTATAGTATTTATCCATGCTGTCTTTAACTAAATCACAAATAACACAAGTATGTTTGCCCTTTTCAATAGATTCAAGTTGTTTTTTGAAATTGATACTTTTTATATCGCTTATAATTGTATTCAGCCTTGTGGAAATCTGCAGGGCAACGCTTAATTTGTTTTTTCTTTCAAACAGTTTATCAAAATGCTCACTGCAAAATCCGAGTTTATTGACTTTCATTCTAACGTCATCGTCCATTACGGCATCATTTAAAAACTCGTATAAAAATTGTTCTTCAACAACTTTTTTGATTGCACAAAAAGGGCAATCGGTGTTTTCTTTAACTTTATCAATTATTAAACCTGTATATATATGGTAAATCATATATTTATTGTATCATATTGAAGGTTTTTTTTCAATGTTTATAAAGAAAAGTTTTTCTATTTAAAAATTGTTTGATATTTTTTTTATTTTGTGATAATATAGTTAAAGTAAATTGCTACTGTGGCTCAGCTGGTAGAGCAGCTGATTCGTAATCAGCAGGTCACCGGTTCGAATCCGGTCAGTAGCTCCATATTCTTTAAAACAGAAACACCCGAAAGGGTGTTTTTGTTTTAAGCATTGTTCTTAAAAGATGCGAACCGGTGCAAGCCCCGCTGCTCGTCCACTAACGTTCCCGAGTCCTAGCCCGTCAAGAAAGAAACTCAAAGGCGGACGAATCCGGTCAGTAGCTCCAAATAAAGAAGACGTCCATTAGGGCGTCTTCTTTTCAAATTTTTGTTTATCTATCTATAGATATGAGTGTATTTATTTTCTATTATTTATAAATTCAATGATTTTTTCTGCACTTTCTTCTATACCGATGGAACTGTCTACTACTAAATCGTAGTTCTTTTCGTCGCCCCAAGTTCTGTTTGCAATGCTCTTATAATATGCCTTTCTTGCTTTATCCGATTTAATTATATATTTTTTTGCTTCTTCTTCCGTATCGTTATATGCTTCCATAATGCGTTTAACTCTATATTCCATAGGGGCGGTGATAAATATTTTAACAACGTTTTTGTTGTCCCTTAAAACGTAATCGGCAGATCTACCGACGATAACGCAACTTCCGTTTTCGGCAATCTTTTTAATAATTTCTTCTTGTGCGACTATTGCTTGTTGAACGACTTCCGTGCTTAAATAAAGTTGATTTAATAGTGATGGTGCGTTCTTATTTATATCGGAAATAAATTTTTGCGATAGCCCGCTTTCTTTTGCGGCAAGGGCAGTTGCTTCTTTATAATAGAAAGGGATACCCAACTTTTCGCTGACTATTCTACCGACTTGTTTACCCATAGAGCCGTGCTGTCTTGCAATGGTGATAATAACGCCTTTTTTAGATTCTTTAATAACAGCATTGTTTTCTTCTTGTGTGTTAGATGAAGAGATAGATTTATTAAAGTTTATTGTTAGAATAATTATAACTACAAGTGAAATTAAATCGGCAACAGGTGAAGCCCAAAGTAGCCCGTCTATTCCGTCAAATATAACAGGGAAGACGAACATCATAGGAACGAACAAAGCGTCCCTTATCAAAGAGCACAAAACAGCGTGAATCGGTTTTCCGCAAGATTGAAAGAAAATAGAATCCATTTTTACTATGCAGGTTATTGAAATAAGACATAAGAATATTCTAAATACTTTTTGCCCGAATTCCCAGTAGTCGTCCGGATTCGGAATATTCGTAGGACTTCCGAAGATACCTACGATAGCGCTTGGAAAAAGTTCAAATAAAAGTGTTGCAACAATACCAACGATAATAGAAACGAAAAGAATTTTTCTATAAAGTTCTTTAAGCCTATCAATTTTTTGTGCCCCCATATTGTAACTTGCAATAGGTTGACAACCTAATACTACGCCTACAACGATATTGATAATTATTGCAAAAACTTTGTTTTGAATACCTATAATCGCAAGTGGAATATCGGCACCGTAGTGAGATAGTGCGCCGTATTTAGAGAGTTGAATATTACAAACGAGTGAAATAATTACAATCGTTATTTGCGCCGTAAAAGAAGATAGCCCAAGTTTCATAATAGTCATAAGCCTATGGAAATTCGGGATCAAGTCTTTAAGTTTTAATTTAAAAGTTTTTGTTCTGAAAAAATACGAGAAAGCGAGAAGTGAAGAAACAGCTTGCCCGATAGCGGTAGCAAGCCCTGCACCGAACATACCCCAATCTAAAACCATTATAAATATCGGGTCTAAAATAATGTTTATTATTGCGCCGACGACCATTGAAAACATAGACCAAGCAGGGCTACCGTCAGCACGGACGATACAAACAAGCATTTCGGCAAGCATATAAAACGGAAAAGAGAAAACGATGATACCCAAATATTCTTCGGCGTAATCAATGCTTTCGTTTGTTGCGCCCATAAAGAATAAAATTTCTCTTTTTAACGGAAGTAATACGGCGATAAGAATAGCACCAACTATTGCCGTTGATATTATACCCGTTCCTATAAATTTTGAAGCGTTTTTATCGTCGCCTTTACCTTGGCAAATGTTGAGATATGCGGCAGAACCGTCACCAAAGCACCAAGCAAATGCTTGAGTTATAACGAACAAAGGAAAAACAATTCCGGTTGCAGCGTTTCCTAAAGTGCTTAACGAACTGTTGCCGATAAAAATTTGGTCCACAATATTATATAGCGCGTTAATCATTAGAGAAAGAACGCACGGAATAGAAAACTTTAGCATTAACTTTGAAATTTTTTGTTCGCCCAAAAACGTTTGATCTTTTAGTGCCATATTCAATCTCCTTTACTTTTTAACTATAAAAGTTTAACAAATATACTATGTTTTGTCAATTTAAAAAGTGCTATACTTTTCTATATAATATTTATAATTTATTGTTAAAACAGTTGATTTATTTATTTTAAGAAGTATAATTATTGTTAAATCTAAAATATATAGGTTTTTATGATAGTTAAAAGTTTTACTGAAAGCGATAGAGATGTTTTTTTAAAGTTGTGCGGGGAATTCTATTCTTCACATGCAACGCTACATCCGTTTAACGAGCAAGTAGCAAATAAAACGTTTGATATGGTTCTTGCAAAGCACGAAAATCTTTGGGGCTACCTTATGTTTGATAAAGAGCGTTTGGAACCTGTGGGATATTCGCTTATAACTTCTTATTGGTGTAACGAAGAAGGCGGAAATATTCTCGTTTTAGACGAGTTGTTTATCGTTGAAACCGGAAGGCATAAAGGATATGCAACAACGTTTATGGAGTGGCTTGAAAAAAACTTTAAAGATAAAGCCGTTTCTATAACGCTTGAAGTATTGACAACCAACGTCAATGCGTGCCACCTGTATCAAAAAGAGGGTTTTAGGCCGGACGGGTTTACCACGTATACAAAAGAATTAAAGTAAAAATAAAGGACACGAATACCGCAAGTTCTATAGGGACTTGCGGTAACTAAATAAATCCGTAAACGGATTTGTTATATTTGCTAACGCAAGTGATATGCCTGTCGGCGTGAGATTTGCCTTACGGCAAGTTAAGGATTTATTTAATATAACTTTGCGAGAAAAACTTTCTCTAATAGATAATATAAGAACCTGCGAAACGCAGAACCTTGTATTTCTCGCAACATATAACGCAAAACTCGTTTTGCATATCACTTTTAACCACAGAGTTAAAAATATAACTATTATATCTTTTGTGGACAAGAAAAGCCCACTATATTTCGCAAAAATGCGAAGTATAGTGGGCTATACTTTTTTTAATAAGTTTATTTTCCCTATGAGAAGACGGCTTTTCGGCTGTTTCTTATTTAACTTTATTTATTCTGTTTTTGTTTCTTTCTTTTCTTCTTCTAAATCAAACTTGCCTTCTTTTTTCATCTTAAAGAAATAAACGAAGTAAACCACAATAAACATTACAATTGCACATACGATAACAATCAATGCCATTTTTGCTAGCGATAAATCTTTACCTTCTAGAATATCGGCATTTTTAATTATTATCTTATAATCTGTTTTATAATTATCGATAACTTCGTTATAATCATTTACTACTTTATTATACTTTTGGGTTAATTCACCAAAAAGTTGTTTAACTTGATCTAACTTCTCATTATTTATTACATATTCATCATTTGAACCGATTGAAGAAATTGCAGCATCTATATAATATTTATTATTTAAATATATTGTATTTAACGGATAGTTCTTTTCTATTTCTGCAACTGCCTTATCATAAGCGTATTGGTTCTTTTCACTATCTTTAATTATACTACTTAATTCTTCGTATTTTTTTGCAAATCCATATTTATCAATCTTTGATTTGTAATTAGTTAAATAATTTGAATATTCTGTTTTTTCTAAAGAAGAAATGTCTTTCGTTACAATTTCATTTAAGACGTATACTAACGTATCTTTAGTATAAACGTTTCCGATAACGTTATTGTTTAATTCAAAGTTGATGGTAGAAATTGTGCTGGATTCATCATTTTTCGTATATCCGCTAAGTTTATATTTAGAACATGCACTGTCTCTTTTAACCATAAAATAATATATATCTTCATAAAGATCCAACAAATTCTCTATAGGTTGTTTATTTCTATCATAATATATATCTATATCTGTTTTATTATCACTGTATTTATATTT
>JAZLMT010000100.1:0-5219 GCA_045598745.1 Christensenellaceae bacterium | reverse complement strand
AACGTCAACGATACTTTCAAAATCTTTATATTTCTTTGCTTCGTCAACAAAATCGGTAAAACTGTATTTATCGTTATATTCTTTTTTGATATTTTGAATCATCCAAAGCCCCATAATATTCTTTAAAAATCTTATGCTCTTATTGATTCCGCCTTCGTTTGTATATCCGGCATCGTTAGCTTCTTTAGACGTATTTTCCGTAAACGTTTCAATACCTAAAAGCGACCACGTTCCGCTTGAAATATATAGTGGCATATCATTGTTTGGCACAGCCATAACTGCAGAAGCTGTATCGTGTGTTGCAGGCGTGCAAACAATAGCATCAAAGCCAACTTCCTTTTTGATTTCTTCACTGAAATGTCCAACAACCGTTCCAGGTTCAACCAAAGGTTTAAATAGTTCTTTCTTTAGCCCTAATTTTTCTATAAGTTCGTAATCCCAATCACGGGTTTTAGCATTTAATAACCCCGTAGATGAAGCGTTAGTATATTCGTTAAGTTTATTTCCCGTCAACTTATATTGAAGATAATCAGGCACCATTAAAAACGTTTTTGCATCTTTTAATTTACCGCTCATCTTGTCTTCATACATTTGATAAACGGTGTTGAAAACTTGCTTTTGGATACCCGTTCTACTATAAAGCTCGTCTTCACTTGCTATTTTATGAACTTCGCCAATAGATTTTTGTGTTCTTGAATCTCTATACGAATAAATATCACCGATTAAGTTATCTTTTTCGTCTAAAAGAGCGTAATCAACAGCCCAAGTATCAATACCGACGCTATAAGGAATTTTACCTATTTCTTTACATTTTTTAATACCGGCAACCACACTTGAAAAAAGGTTTTTATCATCCCAAACCAAACTACCGTTTTTCTCAACCGCACCGTTTTTGAAACGGTAAATCTCTTCCAAAACCATTTTGCCGTTCTCAATACTGCCCAAAATATGGCGACCGGAACTTGCACCAATATCAATAGCCAAAAAATACTTTGTTTCCATAAACAAACTCCTATTTAAATATTGGTTTTATTATACAACTAAAAGGAAAAACTGTCAATAAAGAATAGCTTTTTTATTTGTTTTTAGCCATATTAAAAAGAGAAAAAACTATCAATCCCAAATTCGTTCCGATAACGATTCCCAAAATCAAACCTACAACCATAATAATATCCTCCCTTTTTATAATTATACCCAAAAAATATTATATGATACCTAGTTTGGAATTGTTCCGAATGATTTTATTCTTGACGCCTTTGCCGTTATTGATATTTTTATTTCTTCACCTTCTTTTTCCAAGAAACAATCTACAAAATTATTTATAACAAAATATTCGTTTAATAGAGTTGTTAGGTCTTTTTTTAATAAGTTCAAAAAGTCATCGCCCTTTTCGTTTCTATCTTGCATAAGCATTTCCTTAAGCCTTAACATTTGCTTTCTTTTAATCTTCATACACTCTTTTTCAAACTCCTTCTGATTGAACCCAAAATACCGGAATACTTACTTGTAACGTCAAATATTTTTTTAGTGCCGTTAACTATATTTTGAGCTAAAATCTTATATCCCTTATAGGAATCGCTGTTCTTTGGAAGATCGTTTCCACAAGAAAGGAACACCAAGTCTTCTTCGGGCAAAACGCCTATAAGCCCTGTTTTTAACATGTTTTCTATTTCGTAAGGCATCATCATCTTATCGGAAAGAATAAGATCACCCCTTGCTCTGTTCACAACGAGCCCAACGCTGTTCAACTTGTAAGTTTTAAGTATTGATATAACTTTATCCGCATCTCTTAAACTTGGAATATTCGGCGTTGCGACGACGATTGCTTCGTCAACGCAAGAAACAGCCCTATGAAATCCGCAATCAATACCCGCAGGGCAGTCTAAAATTATATAATCAAAAACAGAAGAAATACTGTCAACGATTATTTTAACGTTCTGCCCGTTAACGTTTTGATTATATCTACCGCTGTTTGACGGAAGAATAAAAAGATTATTTCTGTTTCTATCGTTAACTAACGCTTGACGAACACGGCATCTACCTTCCAAAACGTCAAATATATCGTATACTACATTTCCTTCAAGCCCCATAACGACATCAAGATTATTAAGTCCGAAATCAATGTCTATAAGTGCAACACGAAATCCGATATTAGCAAGTGCCTTACCAAGATTTGCCGTTACCGTTGTTTTCCCAACGCCACCTTTACCTGAAGTTACAACAATTTTCTTTGCCACTTTTCACCTCTACCCAGATTTTAACATAAAAAAATATGCACCTTTTAGAACAAAGTTCAAAAAAGTGCATAATATTGTCATTTTATAAAATTGATAAATATAATTATTTTTTCTTTAACGCCAAACGCTTTAACAATTTTTTGTTAGCAAGAAGAATACCGCCACCCAAAGCAATATCGTATTCCGGATTTTCCGTAATATTTATTTTAATATCAAACTTGCTTTCAAAGAATTTTTCAACGCCGTAAACGTTAACGCCTTCGCCCGAAAAATATATTCCGGAATGTCTGACTTCGGCAGAAACTTCAGGTGGAAGTTTAGAAAGCAAAGAATAAACGAGCTCGGAAATCTTTTCATAATAAGATTTAACAGGTGAAAGAATATCGTATGCGTGAATAGAAATTGACCTTGGCGTTCCCGTTTCAATATCTCTACCGTTAACGACGGTAGTTAAACCGTCCATAACATCCAAACTGCCTATTTCCTTCTTTAGCCTTTCCGCCGTAAGAAGCCCTATTTGGACACCGTATTCATTGCCTATATAATCAATAATATCAGTAGTGATTTTGTTCGTGCCGAAGTTTACGGAAAACCCTGCAATAACTCCGTCCAAAGAAATAACGGCTATATTGGTTGTTCCGCTACCTAAATCTACCATAAAGAAAGGCGTAGTATCGGTAACGGGAACCCTTCCGCCTATTGCGGATAGAAGGGGTGCTTCAACGTAATAAGCATTATCGATACCGGCAAGGCTTGCAACTCTTTCGTATTTTGCAATCATTTCTAACGATGCACCGCAAGGCATAGAAATAATACATTCTACCATAGACATAACCGAAGTTACGCCGGCTTTTTTCAAAAATTCGCGCAACAGTTTTCCGGCAACGTTTTCATTGACGATTTCGCCTTCAAACACAGGAAAAACAACCTTGGAATTATCAGCCGTTTTACCAATAAACTTACGCGCTTCATTTCCCAAAGCTTTAACTTTATCCTTGCCGTCCGTTGAAACGGTTGCAACAGTCGGTTCTCTTAAAACCACACCACTGCCTAGTTTGTAAATCGTTGTATAGGCACTACCCATATCAACAACGTATTTAAGTTTTGCCATAATACCTTTTTATAAAATCTCTAAATTCTTTTTGAAAATCTTTCTAAAGTCGCCACTAATAGAGAGAGCCGAATTAATTTCAAGAGTAGCGTCGCCCTCAACTTCCGTTTTCATGATAACGGAATCACCTAAAATATCACAATTTATACCTGTAACCACAGATGATAAACTCCTGTTAAGATTATAAGCAATACGGAGCATAACACCCATTTTCTTAACGGCTTCAATATCTTCATCATTAACTAAATCACGGTATTTTGCCCAGTCAAACGGATTTATATCTTCGGTAGCGGTATTTGATGCTACAAACGAAGCCATAACCAAATCTCTATGAGAGATGCCGTATATATTTGAATTCAAAATAATATAACCGCTATGCTTTTCAAAGTTGTAGAAATCAACACGTTTACCGGTGTTATACATATATGCTGCAACCTTTAATATTCTCAAATATTGCCTTGGGAATTTATGTAAAACTCTCAATTGCTTAAATAATTGAACGGAAAGGTTAACCAAATGTTCCGTATGAACCATATTTAAACCAAAGAAATCAACAATGGAATTAAGACTATACGTTAACACGTCTGAAATAGGCTTATCTATGGTTGCAGGAACGGCGTAATTAAATAATAAACCCGTTCTCAAACCGCTTCCGCTTATAACAACCGAGCCTAAATTCATATATTTTTTGAACGCAGAAGCAACAGCAATTGCACTCGGAAGAATATCTGCCCTACCGGAAGATAACCCTTTAATCTTTTTCGTTCTATCTAAATCAAGTGATTTTAACAAGTCGTAAACATGGTTAAAATCTTCTTCGCCGACAACGTAGTTATGAATTGCTTTAAGCGGATATTTTTTCATAATCTTCGTCATTCTGCAAAGGTTTCTGAAAGATCCGCCGACGCCGATAAGTTGAACTTCCGGATCAACTTCTTTAAGCCACTCAATATCTTTTATTTGGTCAATAAAGAATTCTTCTATCTTTTTCGTTCTCTCTTCTGAAGAAACGCCTTCACCACCAAACTTCTCTGTTAAAGTTATGGCCCCGAAAGGAAGTGTTGCATAGTTCAAAAGATTTCTTCTGTTATAATAAACCATTTTCGTTGAGCCACCACCGATTTCCAAAATCAAGCCCTTTGGAATATCCATAGTGTTTATAACGCCCCTATATACGTAAACAGCTTCCTCTTCGGCACTCAATACACGAAGTTTTAAGCCACACGTAGCGGAAACTTCATCTAAAAAGCTCCTTTGATTCTTTGCTTGGCGAACAGCAGCCGTTGCAACGGCAATAATCTTTTCAACACCGTTTGCATCACAAAGTTTTCTGAACATCTTTAAAGTTTTTATCGTTTCTTGAATTGCCTGTGGCTTTAAAAACCCGTCCTTTTCCATATCTTTGCCAAGCCTTGGCGCTTCTTTAAGTTGGTCAACAATTTGAAAATTACCGTTCTCATTAACGTTTACAATGAGTAGCCTCGCCGTGTTTGAACCTAAATCAATAATAGCAATTTTTTCCATTTTTTCACCTAAAATCAATAATTTGTTATTTTACATAGTTATTATAACACAATATATTGTGTTTGTATAGATGTTTTTTTATTTTTGTGCAATTTTTTTATAAAAAAATTATTTGAGCATTTTTATTTTGGATTTTTAGCTAAATTTTATCTATTTTGTTCATTTTTTTGATTATTTTTGATTATTTATTTTTGTTTTTTATCTATTTTTTGTTCATTTGTTGATTTTTGTTCATTGTCATTTTGCACAAAACTTTTTTGTTTTTTTAGCAAAAAAAGTATTTGAAAAACAGACAACAGCGTCAAAAAACCACCAAAGATTTTTTTCAATAAGTCGCCGTTTATCTC
>JAZLMT010000099.1:0-6004 GCA_045598745.1 Christensenellaceae bacterium | reverse complement strand
CTCAAAAAATTATTTTTTTAGTTATAAAAATTATAACATACTTTGGTAAAAAATACAAGCCTTTTTTCAAAAATTAAAACTATTTATAGTTTTAAAGGATTAATCTCACCAATTTAACACGTAAAAACTTTTATTTAGTGAAATCGCAACGAAAAAGGGGGCTGAAATCAGCCCCCTTTTATCATAAATTCGTTAATTTATTATTCGGTTTTTTCCATTACTTTATCTAAAAGTTTCGTTTCAAAAGATGCCAAGCCTTTTATTTGGCATTTTTTCGCCTCTTTATATCCCTTCTTGTAAAACATATCAAGCGTTTCACTGTTTTCGCCTATTAAGGCAAGATACGCCAATTTTATTCTAATATTAGTTAAACTGTTAACCTTGTTTAGATAGTTTTCTACTTCATACATTTTTTCATCAGCTTTCTCGCTGTCTTTTTTTATAGCGCACTCGTTGTAAAGCGAATCACTTAAAATAACCATATTTATCGGCTTTGGAATATAATCGAAAAGTCCTAAAAGCCTATCCTCTACTTTAACGGCGTTTTCAAAATCTTCTTTATCAAGATAGTAGTTGTATCTTGCATTAAGCAGATATGCAAAGTATAAATCGTCTTCTGCAAGTTGCGGAAGATCAAAATAAAGTTTTTCGTCTATTTCGCAAGGCGTTTTACCGTTATACATTTCCGATTGAATTTTTAATAGCGAGCACATAACCTTTGAAGTATCTGTATTATGATTTATCGCATAAACGATTGCCCCGTCATTATAAATTCCGTCGGTAACGATAGGAAAAATATTCCACAAAAAATAATATGCGGAGATAGGCAAACACATTGAAAGCAAACAAAAAACAGGTAAAGGAATTTTACCTATGAATATATACGGGACTACGGAAAGAACCGTTAAAACCAAACTTGCCAAAGGACCGGCAAGCGTCATCTTTTTCAACCTTTTTTCTATATTTTCTTGAAACTTCGGAACGCTATCGGTATAGCCTGCTTCGTTACCCATCATCGTCAATGAAAAAGTATATTTATTTTTAACTTTGGTCCACTTAAAAAACCAAATGGTTACGGCAAGAATAAAAAAGCCGTTTTTCTTTCCTATAATCACGTGCCCAAATTCATGCAAAAAAGCATTTACCAACCCAAAAACAATTGCGCTTGCAATAAAATAAGCAAACACGGTTATAGCAGAATTATAAAAATATTTTTTACTGCATAATAACACGGTCATCAGCACTAGGCCGAAAGCAATAATGTAAGTTATAATTGCATATATCCAACTTTTTCTTTTAGTCATATAAATTTTCCTTTATTAAAAAACCTTCTAAATTATCGTTATCGCTTGCCGTTATTTCGTTAATACCGAGATATTCCATAATATTTATCAGCAAAACAACGCCACCTGCAATAACGTTTGCCCTTTTTTCTTGAAGACCTATAATATTTTTTCTATCTTCTATCTTCATGGAAAAAATTTTATCTTTTAGCCCTATCAATTTATCTTTAGTTATAACGAAACCGTTAACTTTACTTGCATCATACTCTTTTTCACCTATAAGCATTGATGCAACGCTTGTTATCGTTCCGCCTATACCATACATTTTTGCCTTTGGCACTTCTAAATATTCTTTAATTTTTTCTAAAGTGTATTCGTTTAATTGTTTTTCGCTATCTTTGCATTTATCAAAAAGCTTAACAACACCAACGTCAAGGCTATGTGAATAAATTGTTTTTCCAAGCTTGGAAACGGTTATCTCCGTGCTGGCACCACCTATATCAACTATACCGCCGTCTGCTCCCTGAAGAACACCCAAAAGCCCCAGCTCTGCCTCTAAACTACCGGAAATAATTTTTACTTCTATTCCTGTTTTTTCTTCAACGGCTTTTACTAGCACGTTACTGTTATCTGCCTTCCTTAACGCTTCCGTTCCAAACGCAAAAATACTTTTGCACCCTTTTTCTCTTGCAAGGCAAATAAAATAGGCTATCGCATCAACCGTTTTATTTATTGAATAAATAGAAAGCAACTTGCCGTCAAAGCCACCGGCAAGTTGCGTTATAATATTATTTTTATATAAAGTTTTACCGCTATCTCTAATAAGCAAACGAACGGAATTAGAGCCAACGTCAATAACCCCAACCATAAACTAATCTATATCGTTCGGATCGGAATAACCTAATTTTCTTGCTTCTTGAACAATATATTCCCAAGAACCGCAAGCATCAGCCCTTTCCTTTTCTTCATCGGTTAAAGACTTATAATAAGCAATCTGTTCTTTCAAATCGTCTATCCTACGGGAACGGACGGAAATTGAAACAAGGCCGTAAACCATAAAGCCGAAAAGAATAATAAACAGCAACACTGCGCCGAAAGTTATAGCAACAACTCTTTTCCTAAACTTTTCTTCCTCCATGGCTATTTTCTCCTTTGTTTTTCTTTATTTTATTATAAGCCATAAAAACATATTTTGCAACAAAAAAATGAAAACTTTTTATATATAATATAAAACCCGCAAAAAAACCGATAATCATATACGCCCTGATTGACGGGAAATGATAGATAAAAGTTAAATGAATATATATAAAACTTAACAAAACGAAAAACAAAAAATCAAGTATTGATTTAACTGCTTTTAGTTTAATAAAAGATTTTAACATTGAAAGCGGTGAATATATCACGCCACAAATTGCCCCGATAGATACGGAGAATAAAAAAATATAAATTTGATTTAGCGAAACAAACATTTATCAACTGAAAAGTTTTTTTATAAAGGGCTTTTTTTCGCCCAAAAAGATTATTTGAAAGATATTACCTTCAGCACAAAGATTTCCGTTACCCTTATCAAATTGGCATATCTTTATATTTTGCCCCTTTATTAAAACTCTTTTACCTTTAACGGTAAGTTTAAGTTGTTCTTCACTAAACTCGTCAACCGAAGAAACCGTAGTAAGACTTAGCCTTTTTTCTTCTTCAAGTAACAGCTTTTCAAACCCGTTATTATTCTGTTCCATTTATATTCTCCTTTTATAGAAGAATATGCTCTTATCTTGTTTTTTAGAATAAAAAAAACGGCTTAGTCGCTCTTCCAGTAGGGAAAGGCGACAACTAAATAAATCCGCAAGCGGATTTGTTATATTGCTACGCAGTGATATTGCCTATCGGCAGTTATATTCGCCTAATGGCGAGCTAAAGGATTTATTTAATATAACTTTGACGATAGTCAAAATATAACTGTTTTGCGACAGCAAAACAATATAACTTCTAACCGCAAGGTTAAAAATATAACTATTCTTTCTTTTGTGGACAAGAAAAGCCCACTATATTTCGCCAAATGCGAAGTATAGTGGGCTATACTTTTTAATAAGTTTATTTTTCCCTATGAGAAGACACCTTATAGCCGTCTTTTAATCTTCAAGTTTTTGGTCGCCCAAATTTATTAAATTTTTCTTTCGCATAAATTCGCTGACGAAAAAACTGACCACTGCCGGAATAATAAATAAACAAAATATAATTCCAAATACAGTCGCAAACATTGAAACGTTTTTAGTTGCATCAATAACACCGAAAAGCCCTACTAAACCGCTGGTTCCCATACCGCCACCGGAAGAAGTGCAACGCATATCAATCAAAACGGCAACCAAACCCGAAATAACGCTTGCAACGATTTCAGGTAGCATTATTATAGGTTTTTTCATAATGTTCGGAATCTGAAGCATACTCGTTCCCAAACCTTGCGAAACCAACCCGCTCCATTTATTTTCTCTAAACGAAGCAACCGCAAAACCGATCATGTGTGAAGCACAACCTGCAACTGCCGCACCGCCGGCAATAGCAAAAACTTCGGGATTTTTAATTGCGGTATTTGAAGTTGCAATCGCAATCCAAATAGCAGCAGAAGACGTTGGAAGGGTTAAAAGTATTCCCATAACGACGGATATGATTATACCCGTTATAATCTTAACGGCAACGCCTGCGTTTATCAAAATAACTAAAAGTTCACTAAACAAGTCAATAAGTTTAATAAACGGCCAAGCAACGTATACACCGCCGATACATAAAACTATCATACCAAGCGGAACGAAAATAATATCAAACTTCGTTTTGCCCGCATATAGATTTGCAATTTCTATGGTAAGCATTGCAACAACGTAGGCCCCGATAGGATTACCCGGAAGCCCATTGTTTATAATGTTTTGTGCTTTAACCGTAAAAGAACCGTCAATGATATTCAATGCCCAAGCACCTATAAAAGCAGTAACGGCACTGGAGAATATAACGAGTGGTTTTGCACCTAATTTATAAGCAATTCCAACGCCTATTCCCGCACCCATTAAAACCTTTGCAATATTACTAAAATTTAATAAAAAGTTACCCAAAAAATTATCGCCTATCCAATCGGCGAACATTTTAATAATAGTTCCTGCAATAAGCGTGCAAAACAGCCCTAAAGCCATACCCGAAAAGGCGGTTATAAAATATCTTTTAGGCATTTGTTTTACGTAATTCAATAATTTATCTTTCATATCTACTCCAAATTTATCAAAGAAAGTTTATTATCTACTTGATCACACGAAGTCAAATAATACTTAATTCCGTTTTTAACAACCAACTTATCACTTCTAACGTCTTTCCCGTGAAGATGCCCGTATATAACGGTATCAACGCCTGCGCTTTCAAACAAGTCGGTAAAGAGTGAACCTTCTCTTTTTACGTTAAACGGCGGATAGTGAATAAGTGCTATAAGCTTATCCCCATCTAACATTATTTTTTTTGCAGAAGATAAAGATAGTTTTAATCTTTCCACTTCCCTTAAATAAATCTTATTATCCTTTTCGTCAAAGTCGGGGCTACCCGGAACGCACCAACAACGTGAACCGCAAATCACAACCCCGTCAAACCTTATGGAATCGTTTTGAAGAGCATAAAAGTTTGGTGGCAAAATATCCCTGACTTTAGTTATACCGCTCCACCAATAATCGTGGTTACCTTTTATAAAAACCTTTTTACCTTTTAGATTGGCAAGCGTTTCAATATCTTTTTTCGCATCTTCAATATTCATTGCCCACGAAATATCGCCACCGATTAAAACGACGTCGTCATCGGTAACTTTCTCCTCCCAGTCGGCATGAATTTTCTCTAAATAATTAACCCAATTACCACCGAATACATCCATAGGCTTATTAGTATTAGTTGAAATATGCAAATCGCTTATAGCATAAATTTTCATATTATAATAATAACACAATCGGCAATTTATGTAAACCACTTAAAAATAAAAAACGCAAAAAGGAAACCTTTTTGCGTTTAATATTTTGATAAAGTTTATTCCGGATACATCGGCAGTTCAAAAAATCCCGCACACACTTCTTCGGTATATTCTTGGCAAGGCGGAATTGCTGTATATCCGTATGACGGCACTAACAATTCAACTTCCATAACTATTTTAAGCACAACCGAAGCACAGCAATCAATAGTGAACTGATTTTCTCCCGAATAGGTTCCTATGGTAGAAACTACCGAAACAACCGATTCAACACTGTAAGGCATAATAGATGCCTTCGGTAAATTGAGAATTACGTCTTTAGGTATAGTGATAGTAGACGTAGCAACGCCTTCAACCCCGTTTGCATCAGTGTATGCCACTGAAACAGGTATGATCACATCACATTTAACCCTTGCAGAGTTAGGCCTTTCGGCAAGCGGTGAAATTACAAGGTTTGCAATAACACCTCTTCCCGTAGTGCTTCTTGCACTGACAAAAGTTAAAGGATATGTAGGATTTGCCGGGGTAAGATTTGTTATATTCAAAACAATACCGGTAAGTTGGCGTTGTTCTATACAGGCATCAAAAACCTTTTTGGCTTCTATACATACTTTCTCGCATAAACCGTTTAAAGGGTTACCGTTTATAGGACCGGGACATTTATCAGATTGAAAATTACAAAAAAACGACATATTCATCCTCCTTTTTGTTTTCTATATTCAATATATGCTTT
>JAZLMT010000098.1:0-5123 GCA_045598745.1 Christensenellaceae bacterium | reverse complement strand
GTAAATTAAAAAGTGTTAAAATAAAAATATGAAAATAATTATTTTTAAAAGTCAAAAACTTAATAACGATAATAAAATAAACGATCTTTCCGTTTATTTAAAAAATAAGAATATTCCTTTTGAAATTATATCAGAAAAAGATTTAGATAAAAAAATTTACGGAAACCTTCTTTTTGTTTTCGGTGGGGACGGAACGATTTTAAGGCTTGTTGAATTCGCAATAAATAATAATCTTCCGATTATAGGTGTAAATACAGGTAATTTAGGTTTTTTAACCGAATTTGAAAAAGACGATTATATTTCTGCAATAGATATGTTTATTAACGGTCAATATAAAGAAGATATCAGATCTGTTTTATCGTTAAATTTCGGCAAAATAACGAAATATGCACTTAACGATATTGTTTTGCAAAGAAAATATCTTGATGATTACACTTCGCTTGTATGTAATATCTCGGCATATATAGACGGCAATTTTATTGATAATATAAAGGGTGACGGTGTTATCGTTTGCACACCTACAGGGTCAACTGCATATTCGCTTTCTTCCGGTGGCTCTATTTTAGCACCGGGGATTAATGCAAACAGTTTAACACCGATTTGCGCACACTCACTTCATAACAGACCGATTGTTTTTTCATCATGTAGCACCTGTGATTTAAAATTAACCGGTGGTAGCATTTCTTCGCTTTATATAGACGGAAAGTATTTATCAACGTTAAAAATCGGTGAAGACGTTAAAATACATCCTTGCGATAAAAAAATTATATTTTTACGTAAAAAAGACAGTAATTTTTATAAAATTTTAATCACAAAATTTTCTAAGGGGAATAATGATGGGGAAGAAAAATAGAATTGAAGAGATTTTATCTTTAATTGAAGAATTTGAAATTGATACACAAGAAGAATTAACGGATAAGCTAAACGAAAGAGGTTATTTTGTTTCTCAAGCAACTGTTTCTAGGGATATAAATACACTTTCTCTCATAAAAGTAAACGGAATAAATAAAAAGTTCAAATATGCAAAGCCGATAACGATTTCAAAGGAAATACCTGAAAAAATAATTCAACTATATAAACAAGTTTGCACAAAAATAAGCATAGTTAATAATTTGATTGTTGTTAACACACATTCAGGAAATGCAAATACTGCCGCTATGGCTATTGATGAAATGAAAATTGAAAACGTTTTAGGCACTATCGCAGGTGACGATACTGTTTTAATCATAGCAAAATCAGATAAAGATGCGGAAAATATTTTTAAAAATCTAAAGGCAATATAAACATGTTACTTAAACTTACAATTAAAAATTTCGCTTTAATTGATTATTCTGAAATAGAATTTAACAAAGGCCTTAATATTTTAAGCGGTGAAACCGGTTCCGGAAAATCAATAATTATTGAAGCACTTAACTTTGTTTTAGGTGCAAAAGCGGATAAAATTTTAATAAAAAACGGTGAAAACGAATGTATTGTTTCTGCTGAATTTGAGTGCGTTAGTAATGCCATCAAAGATATTCTTGATTCGTTTGACGTTGAAAATGATGATACGATTATTATTACCCGTAAAATGACTATTGACGGAAAAAACAGTGTTAAATTAAACGGCAACACGATAAACGTTTCAATGTTAAAAAAATTAACTTCGCTATTAGTTGACGTTCACGGTCAAAGTGAACATTTTTATTTGCTTAAAAACAGCAATCAACTTGAACTTATTGATAAATACGGAAATAATTATATTAAACCGCTAAAAGAAGAATTATGTGATATTTTTAATACTTATAAAGATATATTAAAAGAACTTGACGAACTTGGCGGGGACGAGCATAAACGTGCCTTAAGGTTAGACGTTATAAATTATCAAATAAACGAAATTGAAAGTGCCGAAATAAAAGACGGAGAAGAGGAAGAACTTTTAGAGAATAAGAAAAAACTTGTTAATCAAGAAAAAATATTTAATTCTTTATCAATCGTTAAAGACGGAATTTCTCAAGAAGGTAATATTTCGGATATACTATCTAATATTGAAAAAGTATTTTCACATATTAAGGATATTTCAAACGAATATAGCGAATTATATAACAGAATTTCTTCTGCATTAATAGAAATAAACGATATTTCTGATACAGCCGATAACTTTTTATCGGGTTTGGACGAAACAAATCTTGATCCGCAATTTATTGAAAACAGAATAGAAACGTATAAAACTTTAAAAAGAAAATACGGAAACAGCTACACTGAAATAATTTCTTTCTTAAAATCAATAAAAGAAGAAAAAGAAAAGTTAGAAAACTTTAACGTTTTAAGTGAAAAACTATTTATTCAAAAAGAAGAAAAAGAAAAACAAATTTATTCACTTTATAAAAAATTACATACCGAAAGAAGAAATACGGCAAAAATATTCAAAGATAACGTAATAAACGAATTAAAAGAACTTGGTTTTAATAATTCTGATTTTGATATATCTTTTAATAATTTTCCTGATTATAACGATTGTTCTTTTAATTCAAAAAACGGTATAGATAATATAGAATTTATGTTTTCTGCTAACGTTGGCGAACCGATGAAACCACTATCAAATATAATCAGTGGCGGTGAAATAAGTAGGTTTATGCTTGCAATTAAAGCGCAATCATCAAAATTCAGTGATATTTCTACTTATATTTTTGATGAAATTGATGCAGGTATCAGTGGTAAAACAGCTAAAGTTGTAGCAGAAAAGATATATAAAATTTCAACCTCAAAACAAATTATTGCTATCACACACTTACCGCAAATTGCCGTTATGGGCAATATTAACTTTTTAATATATAAAACACTTGAAAACAACAAAACGTATTCAAGAATAAAAAAACTTTCAGACGAAGATAAAAACCTTGAAATAATCAGGCTTATCGGTGGTGACGAAAATAGTATTAAAGCAAAAGATTTGGCTTGTGAAATTATTGCATCAGCAAATAAATTTAAAGAAAACATTGAATAAAATATAATTTACAACAGATAATAAAAAAGACGGAGATATTTATGAAAAAATTAAGCGTCTTTTTTATTTTTTTACTAATTTTAACTTTTTTTATGCCGTGTAATATCGTTTACGCAGAAAGTGAAAAGTATTATCTTGGCGGTATTCCGGCAGGTTTTGCTATTTCAGAACGTGGTGCTAAAATTATTGATACTTGTCCTGTAACAACGTTAGACGGAGTAAAAAACCCATCTTTCGATGCTGGAATTAAAAAAAATGATACAATTCTTTATATAAACAATATAGAAGTAAATAATTCCAAAGATCTAACAAATAATTTAAAAAGCGAAAGTGATGTTTTTTTATCAATAGAAAGAGATTCGGAAATTTTATCAATTACGGTTAAACCTGTTAAAGATATATATGGTAAAATTAAAATAGGAGTTTTAATAGACGAAGATTTAAATGGAATCGGAACTATAACTTATTTTACAAAAGATAAATATGCTTCACTCGGGCATGCAATATTAAACGATAATAAAGAAGAAATAAAGATTTATAACGGGAAAATTTTTGAAGCACAAATAACAGGTGTTATTAAAGGCGAACGTGGAAGAGCAGGAGAACTAAAGGGAATATTTTTTAAAGATAAACAAATCGGTGATATAACAAAAAATATTTCTTCGGGAACTTACGGCGAACTAACGCCAACTTTTAATATAGATAAGTTTAGCGAAATAGAAATAGGTGAAGCCCAAGTCGGTAATGCATGTATTTACTCAACGATCATAGGTAAAACGCCAAAAGAATATTCAATACAAATAGTTAAATCAGACGGGCTTTTCAAAGATGAAAAAAATCTTGTTATAAAAATAACCAGCCGTGAACTTTTATCTTTAACAAACGGAATTGTTCAAGGAATGAGCGGTAGCCCGATTGTTCAAAACGGAAAACTCGTCGGTGCAATAACGCACGTTTTTATAAATGATCCAACAAGAGGTTACGGGATAAAAATTCAAGATATGATAAATAAATAATAAAAAAATGCAGAAAATATTTCATAGGGGGATATTATGAAAAAAACATTTTCTGCATTTTTAATTTTATTGGCTTTTTTTTCGTTCGTTTCAATAATTTTGATGAATTCAAATATTGTTAATGCCGATTCTTTTAATATAAAAAGTAAAAGTTGCTATTTAGTTGATTTTGATAGCAAAAAAGAGATTTATTCTAAAAACGAAAATGAAAAGTTGCCTATTGCCAGCATGTGTAAAATAATGACGTTAAATATTATTTTTTCTGAAATAGAAAAAGGTAGTTTTTCTTTAGATGACGACATTTTTGTTAGTGAAAACGCAAGTGGTATGGGTGGATCACAAATTTTTTTAGAAGGAAACACAAACTATAAAGCAAATGAGCTGATTAAAGGAATTGTTGTTGCTTCGGCAAATGATGCTTGCGTTGCTTTTGCTGAAAAAATTTCAGGTTCTGAAGAAGAATTCGTAACTTTAATGAATAAAACAGCAAAAGAGCTAAACATGAACGACACTGTATTTACAAATTGCACCGGTTTACCTAAAGAAGGTCAATTTTCAACAGCAAAAGACGTTTCAAAAATGTTTATAAAACTTTTAACTTATAAAGACTATTATAAATTTTCAACAATCTGGATGGATGAAATTCATCATAAAAATAACAGAATAACCGAAATATCAAACACAAATAAACTTATAAGATTTTATGACGGTTGTGATTCCGGAAAAACAGGGTATACTTCAACTGCCGGTTATTGTTTGGCATGTAGCGCCGTTAAAAACGGTATAAGGGCTGTTAGCGTTATAATAAATTCACCGGACAGTAAAACAAGATTTAGAGAAACAACTAACTTATTTGATTATGTATTTAACAATTTTGAAAGTAAAAAGGTTATTGATTCAACTAAAACGTTAAACGAACAAATTATCGTATCAAAAGGTAAAAAAGAAAATTGTTCTATTAAACCAAATGAAAGTTATTCTGTTTTAGTAAAAAAAGGGGAAAAACAAGCGTTTGATATTGAAATAAACCTAAATAATGATATAATCGCACCAATATACAAAAACCAAAAAGTAGGTTATATTTCAGTTTCTAAAGACGGAATTGAAATCAAAAAAATTGA
>JAZLMT010000097.1:0-6573 GCA_045598745.1 Christensenellaceae bacterium | reverse complement strand
TATCGTTTGCCGGAGAAAAATAATATACTTTTGCAGTATTCTTAAACTTAACTCCTATAATTTTTGCCATTTATATTTCCCCTCCAAAATTTGAAACAGCACCCACTCGGTAAGCATTGTTTCGTTTGCATTAAAGTTTCTTCTTTTTTTACTTTCGTTCAGCACTTCTATCGCATGCAAAACCGAGCCCAAAGAAAAACCTTTACTATTTTCAAAAATTTCAAAAGAAATCTTATTTTTAACTAATTCTTTTTTATTTTCAAGGATATACATAATATCTTCAAAAATAATCTCTAAAATATTAAAAAGGTCGCTTTTATCTACTTTAGATTTTTCTATTTTATCAACGTATAATAACACGTCGCTACTTTTTTGCATATTGACGATTATATCTTTTGCAAGATACTGTTGTGATATAAAATCTTCGTCATTGTATATTTCAAGCGTCTTGCCTATCGTTTTATCACTACAAGAAATTGCTTCGTTTAATCTTTCAATATTATTGCAATCGTCTTTTAAAGCGTCAAAAATAACGCCGTCACTTAAATATGAAAGTTCTATTTTTTTAACACGTGATTTTATCGTTTGAAGAAGCGGAAATTCCGAAGATGCCCCTAAAAGAATAATAACGTTTTCCGGCGGTTCTTCCAACGTTTTCAATAATTTGTTTTGTGCAGTTGCGTTCATTTCTTCTGCACTCAACAAAACGAAAAGTTTTCTATTCCCTTCAATCGGCTTAATATAGCACTCGTTTATTAAATCGGTAACTTCTTCAACGTTAAGCCCTTTATCCCCTTTTGGATAAAACATAACGTCAGAGTGGATACCGCTATCAATAAGCCTACAACTTCTGCAAGATAAACAAGGTTCTATAGATTCGCACATAATAAGCTTTGATAAAACCTTTAAGTATTCCTTTAAGTATGTTTTATCTTGGCAAAGAAACAAATAGGCATGCGAAAGTGCATTTGCCTTTTTATCGCTTTCTATTATTCTATATGCGATAGTGCTTTTAAGCACCTTAAAAAAATCTATCATCTATTAAATAATACCCTTGCTTTTAAGTGCATTTATTATTTTTTCTTGCGTTTGTTCTTTAGTGCCACTTGCATCTATTTTAACAATTCTATCGGGATATTTTTTTGCTAAATCCAAATACCCGGCGTAAACTTTATTATGAAATTCAATGCCGGATAATTCAAGCCTGTCGTTAGTATCAACCCCACCTTTTCTCTTAAACGCCTCTATCGGCGGAAGATCTAAAAATATTGTTAAATCGGGCATAAAGTTTTTTATAGCGTAACTGTTGATACTTTCAACAAAATCTATTCCCAAACCACGTGCATATCCTTGATATGCTATAGAAGAATCAATATATCTGTCGCAAATAACAAGTTCGCCGTTATCAAGTTTCGGCTTAACAACTTCTTTCAGTAGTTGCGCCCTTGCACTTGCGTATAACAATGCTTCGCACTCATCTGTTAAAGCAGTGTTGTTCTTATCCAAAATAATTTCCCTTATCTTTTCGGAAACAACGTTCCCACCCGGCTCACGAGTTGCAAAATATTTTATATTATTATTATCTAAATACTCTTTAAGCCTTCTTAATTGATGAGATTTTCCAACCCCTTCACAGCCTTCAAAAGTAATAAATTTTCCTTTCATATTTCACCTATATAGTAGGGAATTCTTCCGCCGTCATATATCCCGAACAATTTTGTATCAATCTGTTTATAACGGCAAGTGATTCAAACTGCAAGTCTTTTTGTTCCTTGATAAAATCAAAAACCATCAAAACAACGTTTTCAGATGACGTTGTCCCGCTTAATGTAACGTAATCTTCAACAGGGTGCTTCCCTTGATGATTTTCTGATAACTTATAAACGTTTAACGCATAATTTTCAGTATTTTGATCTTTATAAGCATCAAGATATTCTTGATAATATTGATCTTCTTTATATGCGTTTATAGAATAAGTGTATTTTTTATAAGAATAAAACCAGTCGTTTGCTTTTCCGTATTCATAAGCCTTATCAAAATACAAATAAGTTAAAACCAACGATTTTATTCTTTCAACTTCTAACTTCTTGCCTTCTTCTTTTTCCTTATCCGTTCTAAAACGGTTATCGTTTTTTTGGCGAATTAAAAAATATTCTTCTATTCTTTTTTCGTCAAGATTTGATACGGAAATCTCGTCCCCACTATTTAAGAATTGCGTTATATATTCTTTTGCATCTTTAAGTAAATTATCAAAAGAACAAATATATCCGTTATCTATCAGTATATTTGCCCTATTGTTCCAAGACATATCTTCTTCACTTGAATCATCCGTTTTAATATCGGAAAAAATCATATCCCCTTCGTAAACGGACAAACGTGTTGCTAAAACGTTAAAATCAGAAGACAAAATTTCAGTAGAGAAATCTAAAACGTCATAACTGAAAACACTATCAGAAGTATCGTATCCTAACGAATCGGAAAAGGCAGAACCAACAGAATAAACGTTTTCATCATAATAGATTTTATATTGCTGTCCCACGGTTAATCTAACCGCCAAAACAGTATATAAAAGTTCCATTATAAGTATGGCAACCGCTATAACGATTGCCAATATTATCCATTCGTATTGAAAAAAATTAGAAAGCCTTTTTTTATTAATTTTACTATCCATTATCCACCATTATTTTATAGGTTTCATCGTTGGGAATAAAATAACGTCACGAATTGATGCGCTATCGGTGAGAAGCATTATCAATCTGTCAACACCAAAACCTAAACCACCCGTTGGTGGCATGCCGTATTCAAGTGCCGTAACAAAATCTTCATCAACTTTAGCGTCGTTTCCGCCCTTTGCACGCTTTAATGCAACTTGCTTTTCAAATCTTTCTCTTTGGTCAATAGGATCGTTAAGTTCAGAGAAAGCATTTCCCATTTCACGCGCATAAATAAAATATTCAAACCTTTCCGTAAATGCAGGATTTGTCGGCTTACGCTTTGCAAGCGGAGAATTTTCTACAGGATAATCGTAAATTATTGTAGGTTGAATTAACTTTTCTTCAACAAACGCATCAAAGAAAGCAATTAAAACGTGCCCTTTCGTTGCATCGTCACCTTCTTCAACGGTAACGTTCATCTTTTTGGCAACAGCCCTTGCTTCTTCATCGCTCTTCCAATCGTTATAATCAACACCGGCATATTTCTTTACGGCTTCAACCATAGTAAGCCTTTCCCAAGGCTTGCCCATATCAATATCCGTTCCTTGATAGTTTATCTTATCGGTTCCGCATACGCTTATTGTTATTGTGCGATACATGTTTTCAATAAGATTCATCATATCTTGATAGTCGCTATATGCTTGATACATTTCAACCGTTGTGAATTCCGGATTATGTGATCTATCCATACCTTCGTTTCTAAAGATTCTACCAACTTCGTAAACCCTATCAAAGCCACCTACAATAAGCCTCTTTAAGTATAATTCCGTTTCTATTCTTAAATACATATCTATACCTAAAGCGTTGTGGAAAGTCTTAAACGGCCTTGCCGAAGCACCAATCTCCAAAGGTTGTAAAACAGGCGTATCAACTTCTAAATACCCGATACCGTCAAGATAATTTCTAATTGCCGTTAAAATCTTTGAACGTGCAATAAACGTTCTTTTAACTTCAGGGTTGGCAATCAAATCAACTTCTCTTTGACGATAACGTGTATCTTCATCTTTTAATCCGTGATATTTTTCAGGAAGTGGTAAAAGTGATTTTGATAAAAGTTCAACGTGTTCGGCGTGAACGGAAATTTCCCCCGTCCTTGTCTTAAACACAAAGCCCGTTATACCTATAATATCACCTATATCGTAATCTTTAAACGCCAAATAGTCATCACCGAGTTCGTTTATAGAAAGATATGACTGAATCGTTCCCTTCCCGTCCAAAATAACGGCAAAAGAAGCCTTACCCATAATACGCTTGCTGATAAGCCTACCGGCTACGCCAACCGTTTTGTTTTCAAAGTTTTCAAAGTCTGCCTTTATATCTTCAGAAAAAGCAGTCCTGTCGTATCTGACTTTTTCGTAAGGATTTTTTCCTGCTTGAACAAGAGCAGACAATTTTTCACGCCTAACCCTTAATATTTCGTTAAGGTCTAATTCAGGCGTAGTTTGTTCCATATTATTTTCCATGATATTCCTATAAATTAATAAACTTTTTTAATTGTAATATTTATTGAGCCACTTGGAACGGCAACCTTAATGCTTTCGCCTGCCTTTCTACCTAAAAGTGCGTTGCCGATAGGTGATTCGTTTGAAATTCTACCTTGATCAACGTCAGCTTCCGTAGTTCCGACGATTTCGTATGTATAGCTATCGCCGTCTTCATCAACAAAGTCAACTTTAGAGCCTAAAGAAACAACTCCCTTTTTTGCTTTGCTTTCAATGATAACTGCAAATTTTAATTTTGCTTCAATTTCGGCAATTTCGCCTTCAATGATACCTTGTTCGTTTCTAGCAGCATCATACTCGGCATTTTCAGACAAGTCGCCTTGTTCTCTTGCTGTTTTAATTCTTTCAACTATTTCAGGACGCTTGGTAAGTTTTAAATATTCCAAACGTTTTTCAAGTTCTTCTTTACCTTCTTTAGTAAGTAATACTTCTTCAGCCATAAAGCCCTCCAATCGTGAGAACATACTCCCACATTTAATCTATTTAAATTTATATAAATTATATAATAATAATTTATTTTTGTCAACATAGAAAGGGTTTTGAAAAACAAAAAAACAAGACTTTTAATAAATTTTAATAAAAATTTTAAAAACCCTATTGACAAGTTAAAATATTATGTTAAAATTTATTGCGATGGGAAAAGAATATACGAAAATTGTGTTTTCCGAATAATATATGAAAAGAAGGCTATGTTTCATAGCCTTCTTCTTTTTATCTTTCGCAGTAGTCATCACAACAAGTGCAAGAACTTTTACTGCAAGTAACCTTTATGCAGTTAAGCGAACAGTTACAGCCTTTATCGTTATGCTTACACTTGGTGACGTCACATTTAATAGAATTATTCACCATATCCCACTCCCCTAAAAACAATTGTTAACAAAAATAAAAAAAATATACTTTAACCATCTTGACAAGATATATAAAATAATACTACAATGTTATTATAAAAGGAGAAAAAAATGAAAGTTGTTCTACTCACAGACGTTAAAGGTTCAGGCAAAAAAGGTGACATTATTGATGCGAAAGACGGATTTGCAATGAACTTTTTAATTAAAAAGGGATTGGCAAAACCTGCCGATGCACAAGCACTCAACGATACCAAAAATCAAAAAATAGCACAAGAATTCCACCGTGCCGAAACGCTTAAAGCAAACAAAGAACTTAAAGAAAAAATCAACGGCAAAGAAGTTACTATTTCGGCAAAACAAGGCGAATCGGGTAAATTTTTCGGTTCTATCACTAATAAAGAAATTGCCGACAAACTAAACGAGATGGGCTACGATATTGATAAAAAGAAAGTAATACTTTCATCCAACATAAAACAAGTCGGCAGATATGAAGTTACCATTAAAATCTCACCTGAAGAAAGTGCAAAAATAACAGTAATTGTAAATAATTAAGTGCATAAAAATAAACTTCTTTCCCACACTATACATAGGAGGGATTATATGAAGTTTACGTCAATTATAGCATTTATATTGGTAATTGTCGGCGCCTTAATTTGGGGTATGGTTGGAATTTTCAATTTTAACCTTGTTGCCTTCTTATTCGGTGCCGGTAACGAAGCCGTAGTTTCAAGAATAATCTATTCACTTGTCGGTGTATCTGCTTTATGGCTTATATTCTACGCAATCGTGTATAGACCGTTTGAAATTATAGACTAATACTAATAAAAAAATAAAAGCGCATAGAACTTTCTATGCGCTTTTAACTTTTTTGTTTTTTATACTATTGTTAAATCTATAACCTTTGATTTAACTTCACCCTTATAAAATGCAATGATTTTCATTTTCTTCTTTCCGGTATAAAGCGGTGAAATTCTACCGAATTCGTTTATTGAAAAATGCTTAATACTACTTGATTCAAAGAAAAGCTCGGCATCAACTACTTCACCGTTAAACTTTACGATAGGCTTCGGCAAATATTGTTTCCCGTCTGCTAGGCTTATAGTTAGTTCATTAATCGTTTCAATTTCAAGTTTGTTAGGTGTATAATTGCCTTTGTTCTTTTTGATGAAAGCATTTGCAAAATCATGACCTAAATCTATATAACTTGTAGCATCAAAATGGGCAAAATCGTAAGCACAAATAGGTTCAAATAACATTGACAACTCGTTAGTATTAGTTTCAAAATAGAAATAGTCATCCCCTTCCTTGCTCTTTTTATAAGCGTTTATAATATCAGTAGAACCATACTTAAAGAATTCGTCGTTTTTTATGCTTGCATCGTAAACTGCAAAGTCCGGAGAAATATTATCCTTATATTGTGCTTTCAAATCTGAAATCATAGCGTCAAACTTTTCACCGTAAGCTTCTGCAACGTAACTAGGGCTTGACGCCTCTGCTTCACCTTGGAAC
>JAZLMT010000096.1:0-2945 GCA_045598745.1 Christensenellaceae bacterium | reverse complement strand
TTTATACCCTGCTTCTTCTTTAGCTTTTGAATGAACGAAGTTAATTAAGTTTGTGCCAACAACTCTAACTTGTTCTACAGGTTCACCGTTAATCGTGATACCGCTGAATGCTTCAACGTTATGTTGGTTAACACCTACTGCAGGAATAATAAATTCTTTCGTATTAAACGACATTTGAGTAACTTCAACAGTGCCTGAGTCTACTCTGTTTGCAGCTTCTGCAACTTCAACAAAACTTGGGTTAAAGTTGTCATAAAGTAATACTTTGATACTGTCAATATATGCAAACGTAGCACTTGAAGAAATACTAAAGTCTAAAACTAACTTTCCTAATTTGCCGTTATCTAAAGTCCATTTTTCTATATGGCTTGCCGGTAATGCAATATCAACAAAACCGTTATGTATGCCTTTGTTGCCGATAGAACCGTCCCAACCGTTTGTCATTAACATATCGCTTGCCCCACCGTTAGGTATCCAAGCTCTTACTATAACTTTGCAAACATCACTTGCCGTGATATTAGCGGCCGTTGCGTCAAGTGTTAAATATTTATAAGTTGCATTTCCTGATTCAACTTTTAATACCATTCCCGTTGCACCGGCTATTCCTTCCGTCTCTGCGTCAAGATAAGTTAAAGTTGAAGTTCCGCCATCGATACAAGCACCGCCATTTTTAGTATCTTTCGGTACAATAAATATACCATCGTTAGCAATTATCTCTTTTTGAAGTGATCTATATCCTGCCGGCTCGTCAAATTGCCATAAATTTGTTTCAGAATTTAAGTATAAGTTAAAATCATTAACGGTATATGATGTATTTGACAGGTTACTAAACGTTGCATTTTTAAACGTTATAGTCGGATGAGAATATCCGTTAACGCCTGCTACCTTATCAGCGTCAGTATATTGAATCCAAAGTCTATTTGTATTCCAAAGAACAAGCTTACCTCTTGCAATTTCCGTGCCGTTTAGATAAATACCCGAAACTGTCGATGGATTATTTTGAACGTCGCTTGCGTTAAAATCGGTTACGTCAAACGTTAGAACTACACTCGGAACACCACCGAAAATTTTATTATTATAGTTTGCGATATCAAGGAAACCTACAGGAGCAATATCTTCATGCTTTGGTTGATACATTGCCCAAGTTCCATTGTTATTTATTATCTTAACGTAATCATATACTATGTCTTGATAATTACTGCCTGCGTCAATCGTAAGAATAGCGCCGTTAACGTTTGCAGATGCAGGAATTTCAAACGTTAAGTAGCTTTGTGAAGAGTGAATAGCGTATTTATTATCAGTTTTATATAAATCGCAGAAAGAAGTGCCGTTTAATTTCATTCCGAGCGAAATGGAGTTCGGATATTGAGCATAGTTAAACGTATCCGCAACAGGATTCTTCTTATCACCGGTATTCTTATTATTAAAAACTAAAAGTGTTCTTAAAGCACCTGTTTG
This sequence comes from Christensenellaceae bacterium, assembly GCA_045598745.1. Classification (GTDB taxonomy): domain Bacteria; phylum Bacillota; class Clostridia; order Christensenellales; family Borkfalkiaceae; genus UBA1259. Next base: position 1,487 of record JAZLMT010000096.1, on the reverse strand, counting down.
TAAAGCGGTTGTGTTATTATTCCAACCCCAAGGGCCAACCCCTTCTACAAGATCGAGACCTACAAGAACTGAATCATAATATTCAAAAGTAATACCTGCAATATAGAAAATTATCGTTTCATCTGGATCGTATGAAGAAGCACGAAGGGAATATAAAACTACGCCTTGCGTTCCGTCTTCCTTAAACGCTCCTGAAACTTCTTTTTTACTTAAAACGATATCAGTAAAACCACTATTAATATTTTCTGCATGCGCTGTATTTAAACCTGCAACTGCGCTATTAATGTAAGTTCTAACTTGGTCACTATTAGCAGTTACCGAACCCTTCGGCATATAAGTTTTAACCGTCATACTCTTAACACGATTCAAATCAACTTTTGAAGCAGAAAAATCAAGTGCAACACTACTCCAACCGCCATTCTGGCCATTGACAGGTTGTTTAGTGATTTTTGCAACCGTACCTGTTACACCGGTTAAACCTTCAGAAGAAGCACTTACATAATCAACTACAACAGTCCTTCCGTCGATTTTAGATGAACCCGAATTATCTTTATCAGTTCCAATAATCGTGTAATCAACATTGGTTAATTGTTTTTCTGCGGTTGTATAACGAACTACGTTTGCAATAGTTAAGTTTGCACCCGTCATATTCCTTAACCCTAAAATTTGATTAGTATTATAATTGCAACAAGAAGCAAAAGTAACGTCCTTATTAGCATACATCGTAGCAATATCTAAATAATAGTGATACCAACCGTCACCATTATCGGTTACGGTTAAGCCCTTGCCTATTGAAGCACTTGTAGAAAACGTATATTGTTGAGTTCTACCGCTTGAAGTAATAGACATAGAACTGATACTACTATTCGTAGAATCAAATTCTATAAAGTATCCTTTGTCAACTAAATCTTTAGCAGTTACACCATTAGCCCAAAAGTTATGGGTATCACCGCCATTGTCAATAGTGGCTCCCGTTCCCAAAGTATAAACGTGCTTATACTTTTCAGCATCGTATTGCGTATCTGCATAAGACGTATTGCTTAAATCGCTGTTTTTATTAGCGTTCGTTAATAAAACAATAGTTATGCATGCGCATAATGCAGTAAATAAAGCTAAAAATGAAATTAATAATCTTTTCTTTAAAGTCCTCATCTGCTTTACCTCCTAATTTAAATCTTCCCACTCATCGTTAACAACCTCGTCGCCACTAAGCAACACGACGTCAAGAGCATGGAATAGATTAAATGTTATTTTTGGTTCTTCGTATTTCTTTTTCATACTACACTCCATAAATAATTTTTTTTGTTTTCATTTTTTTTGATAAAATCATAAAAATTGCATAATGCTACAATTAAAATTTATCTTCAAACATTATATATTTTTAAAAAAACATACCAATACAAATTTTTATCTATTTTTATCAAAAATTTGACCAATTTTAATGATACCAATAGACAATTACTTTATATTTTTTCTATTGTTTTTTG
>JAZLMT010000095.1:0-11707 GCA_045598745.1 Christensenellaceae bacterium | reverse complement strand
TTAAATAGAGTTGATTTACCTACGTTAGGAAGTCCTACTACACCTAATTTCATTTTATTTTCTCCAAAAATCAATTTTATACAATTATATATCAAATATTATTAAAATTCAAGTTATTATCTTGATTTTTGGCTAAAATTTGTGTTAAAATATAAACAATAAGGATTTAGTTATGGATTATAGAAAATATATTGCTGAAAAATTGAATATTGACGGTATAGAAGTTAATGATCTTGCATCGTTTATTGAAGTTCCGCCAACACTTGAAATGGGAGATTTTGCACTTCCTTGTTTTAAACTTGCAAAAATTTTAAGATCTAGCCCTATAATGATAGCGGAAAATTTGCAAAAGGCTTTTATTTGTGATAACGTTATTTCTTCTTGCACGGCAGTAAACGGATACTTGAATTTTAAGTTAAACAGATTATCAACATCTCTTGGCGTTTTGGATAAAGTGTTAAAAGACGGGGATAAATACGGTTCAAGTGATATAGGGCTCAACAAAACCGTTTTGGTTGAATATTCTTCAATAAATATTGCAAAGCCTTTTCATATAGGGCATTTATCAACAACCGTTATCGGTAGTGCTTTATATAAAATATATAAATTTTTGGGTTATAACGTCGTTGCTATAAATCACCTTGGCGACTACGGAACACAATTCGGTAAACTTATAGTGGCATTTAAAAAGTGGAGTAACGTTGAAGCCGTTAAAGAAGGTAGACTTAAAGAACTTACAAGAATTTACGTTAAATTCCATGAAGAAGCAAAACTTCACCCTGAACTTGACGATGAGGCAAGGCATTATTTCAAACTTATAGAAACGGGTGATAAAGACAGTAACGAATTATTCAATCTTTTCAAACAAATCACTTTGGAAGAAGTTGATAAGATTTATAAATTATTAAACGTTACTTTTGACAGTTATGCCGGTGAAAGTTTTTATACCGATAAAATGGCGCCTATCGTTGAAGAATTAAAAGAAAAGAATTTGTTAAAGGAATCTGACGGCGCATCCATCGTAGATTTGGAAAAATACGATATGCCACCTTGCTTGATTTTAAAGTCGGACGGTTCTTCTCTTTATGCAACACGTGATTTGGCTGCTGCAGATTACAGACATAAAACTTACGATTTTTATAAGTGTTTATACGTCGTTGCATATCAACAAAATCTACACTTTAAGCAATTCTTTAAGGTTTTGGAACTTATGGGAAGAGAGTGGGCGAAAGACCTTGTTCACGTTTCTTACGGTATGGTAAGTTTGGAAGACGGGGCAATGAGCACACGTGCGGGAAAAGTCGTTTTGCTTGAAGACGTTATAAATAAAACCATAGGTCGGGCAAAAGAAGTTATTGAGAAAAAGAATCCTGATTTAGAGAATAAAGAAGCGGTTGCAAAGGCTGTCGGAACAGGTGCCGTTATTTTCAGTGCGCTTCTCAATAATAAAATTAAAGATATTGTTTTCTCTTATGACAGAGTTTTATCTTTTGAAGGGGAAACATGCCCATACGTTCAATATACGGTTGCAAGATGCAACAGTGTTTTATCAAAACTCGGTGAGCCGAATAAATTTATCGTTAACGATATGACTGACGATGAATACGGCGTTATTTCCGTTTTGTCAAAGTTTAACGAAATAGTAGTTTCCGCAAGTGAAAAATACGAACCTTCTATAATCACTAGATACGCTTTGGATTTAGCAACGGCGTTTAATAAATTCTATATGAATTGTAAAATTGCCATAGAAGATGAACAATTAAGGAATTTCCGTTTAACGATAGCAAAAGCAGTTAAGATAACGCTTACAAATGCGTTGACGCTTTTGGGTATTGACACCGTGGAGAAAATGTAATGAATAAACTCGTTATTTTTGATCTTGACGGAACGCTTCTTCATACCGTTCCCGATATAATGGATAGCATAAATTATATGCTGGACCATTACGGATACAAAAAAGTTAATTATACCGAAACTTGCCACTTCGTAGGTAACGGTGCAAGGCTACTTGTTAGTAGATGTATTAAAAACGGCGGATATACTGTAACGGAAGAAGAAATTGACGAAAGATTAAAGTTTTATAACGAGTATTATACTGCTTCAAACAGCCCGAAAACGAAGATTTTTGATGGGATTGGCGACGTGCTTATTGAACTAAAAAAACGTGGATATTATATTGCGATTTTAACAAATAAGCCACAGGTTACGACTGATAAGGTTGTAGAAATATACTTAAAGCAATACGGTTTTGACAGGGTTATAGGTAGCCGTAAAGAATTTAAAATCAAGCCTGATAAAGAAACGACGGTAAATCTTATGAAGGAACTTAATGTTCAGCCAAAAGATACCTATTTTGTCGGCGACGGCGAAACCGACGTTTTAACTTCAATAAACGCAGGCACAAACGGAATAGCCGTTTTATGGGGATATCGTGATAAAAGCGAACTTGAAAAGGCAGGCGCAAAAGTGTTCGTTTCTTCGCCGAAAGATCTTTTAACCGTTATAAAATAAAAATATAGTTGTAAAAATAACTTTTTTGGTATATAATTTATATATACAAACTTAAATTTCAAAACTATTCAAAAAAATTCATTAAGCCGAAAGGCTTTCAAACAAATTCAAATAATATCAAAAAAATTCCAGAGGAAGAAAAATTGAAAAAAATATATAAAGTTATTGTTGTTGGTGGTGGCGCTTCGGGGCTTCTTTCTTGCATAGAACTTTTATCAAATTCAAACCCTATTTCGGGTGCTGATATTCTCTTACTTGAAAGGCTTAATCGTGTTGGTAAAAAACTGCTTGTTACGGGTAACGGGCAGGGCAATCTAACGAACGAAGAAATTTCCGCTGAGAATTATTTTGGTGATAAAACGTTTATAAACGCTTTTATGGATAACCTTAATAAAATTGATTTAAAAAAATATCTGTATAATATAGGCGTTCCGCTAATATCCGAAGATAAAAAGGTTTATCCGCTTTCTAAAACGGCAAATTCCGTCGTTGATACGTTCCGTTCTTTTTTGGAAAATAAAATAGATATTAAAACCGATTGTTACGTTGAAGATATTAAAAAAGAAGACGGTAATTTCACTGTGAAAACGAAAGGCGAAACTTTTTATGCCGAAAACGTGATTTTGGCAGTAGGGGGTAAAAGCAGTAAACAATTCGGGACGGACGGAACTTCATATAAGTTAGCCATGAATTTCGGACATAGAATAACAAATCTTTATCCGTCACTCGTTCAAATCAAAACTGAAACGGAAAAAATAAAAATTCTTCGTGGGATAAGGGAAGAAGTAAAACTTTCGGTATTTAACGGTGAAAGGGAATTATTTTCTACTATTGGCGACGTGATATTTACGGAATACGGAATTTCCGGTAACGCTACGTTTAAGGCTTCAAGTTATATAGTTGATAGAGAGAATATAGAGGTCGGTTTGGATTTTTTACCGTCGTTAACGGTAGAAGAAGTTGAAAAGATAATTTTTGATAGAATAAAAAATGCGCCTTATATAAAGAAAGAAGAAATTTTATCTTGTATAGTAAATAAAAAGGTAGGCGAAAGTATTTTAAAGTATTGTTTAGACAGTGATGTGAAGTGGTTAGCAAGGGCGTTAAAAGATTTCAGGTTGAAAGTTACGGGTAATCTGGGTTTTACGTATTCACAGGTTACACGTGGCGGTATAGATACCGTAGATATAGACGAAAAAACATATTGCAGTAAACTTTGCGATAAATTATATTTAACGGGGGAAATGCTTAATATTGACGGTGAGTGTGGTGGATATAATTTAACTTTTGCATTTATCAGCGCAATAGTATCTGCAAGAAATATAAAAGGAGTAAATGATGAAATTTAAAAAGTTCAGTTATGAAAGTCTTGAAAAAGTTCATTTGGCGTATTTGAGAGAGATAGGAAGAATTATAGGCGTTAAGGCACCTGCAGCCTTATCAAAGCACGACTTGATAAATAATATTATAGGGATACAAGAGGGAAGTATTATTCCCGAACCGCAATCAAACCGTGGTGCGCCACCAAAGATAAAACTTGATTTAGCCGATTTTTATGCAGACTATAACGAAAACGAAGTGGTAGACAACAAGTATAAATTAAGTGACGTTGATACCGCATTAAAGGAAAATGAATTTATCGTTGAAGGCGTTTTAGAACAACATATTTCCGGTTACGGCTTTTTAAGGGTTAATAACTACGAAAACTCAAAGGACGATATTTACGTTTCTAATATGAACATAAAAAAGTTCAATTTAAAGCGTGGCGATAAAGTTATAGCAAAGGCAAAAATGGTTAGGGACGGGGATTCCGCCGCACTACAAGACGTTATATCAATAAACGATTTAGAACCTTCGCTGTTTTTAAAGAGAAATAATTTTGATGAACTAACGCCATACTATCCGACGGAAAGAATAAGGCTTGAAACGGAAGATTCTGGGAGCGATTTGGCAATAAGGTGTATAGATTTATTTGCACCACTCGGCAAAGGTCAACGTGGTTTAATAGTTGCCCCGCCAAAGACGGGAAAGACTACGCTTCTTAAAAAGATTGCAAAGTCAATTGAAACAAACCATAAAGAAGTTAAACTTATAGTATTGCTTATTGACGAAAGGCCGGAAGAAGTTACCGATATGAAGCGTTCAATTAACGGTGAAGTAGTATTCTCTACTTTTGACGAATGTTCGGAACATCATATAAGGGCAGCAGAACTTGTTATAAACAGAGCAAAAAGACTTGTAGAAGTTGGGAAAGACGTCGTTGTTTTAATGGATTCGGTAACAAGGCTTGCGAGAGCATATAACAATATAGTAGAATCTTCGGGAAAGACGTTATCTGGCGGATTAGATCCAAATGCGATGCAAGGGCCGAAGAAATTTTTCGGCGCAGCAAGGAATATAGAAAACGGCGGAAGTTTAACGATACTTTCTACTGCATTGATTGATACCGGAAGCCGTATGGACGATGTTGTTTACGAAGAATTTAAAGGCACGGGCAATATGGAAATTCATTTATCAAGGGAACTTTCGGAAAAGAGAATATTCCCTGCAATAGATTTATATAAGTCAGGCACGAGAAAGGAAGAATTATTATTGAGTGAAAAAGAACTTGATTCTGTATATAAATTAAGGAAGATACTTTCATCAAGAAATGATGCAACCGATTCGCTTTTGGAAATGCTGAAAAAGACAAAAGACAATGCTGATTTAATATCAAAGTTAGACGTTTGGATGAAGTTATACAACAATGAAGGCTAAAAGAAATAAAACGATAGATTTTCCACTTGAAGAAGGTGGCGAATACTTAAAAAAATGTGTTTACCTAAATAAGGTTGAAAGAATAAAAGAAAATTCAACCGTGATAGGCGATACTTTTGAAGCACTTAAAAAGGTAAATGACAAAAGCATAGATTTACTTATAGTTGATCCACCGTATAATTTAAATAAAAGTTTTCACGGAAATAATTTTTCAAAAATGCAAGACGACGAATACTATGTGTATACGGAAAAATGGATAAAAGCAGTGAAACCGAAGTTAAAAGATAGGGCAAGTATATACGTCTGCTGTGATTGGAAAAGTGCTTTGGTTATCGGTGGTATAATAGATAAACACTTTATCTTAAGAAACAGAATAACTTGGGAAAGAGAAAAAGGCAGGGGTGCACAAAAGAATTGGAAAAACTCCATGGAAGATATATTCTTTGCAACTGTTTCCGACGAGTATACCTTTAATCTTGATGCGGTGAAGGTAAAAAAGAAAGTTTTGGCGCCTTATAAAGAAAACGGAATTGCAAAGGATTGGAGTGAAGACGAGAACGGAAAATTCCGTTTCACTTGCCCGTCAAATTTTTGGTGCGATATATCCGTTCCGTATTGGTCAATGGCAGAGAATACCGCACACCCAACGCAAAAGCCGGAAAAACTTATAGCAAAATTGATTTTAGCAAGTTCAAATGAAGGCGACTTGGTTTTAGATCCGTTTAGCGGAAGTGGAACGACGGGTGTTGTTTGCAGTAAACTAAACAGAAAGTATATTGATATAGAGCAAAATCCTTTATATTCGGCATGGGCAATAAAAAGATTGGAAATGGCAAAAAAAGATAAAGAGATACAAGGCTATAAAGACGGAATATTTCTTGAACGCCACGAATTGAAGTGATAATTAGAAAAAATATATTTTAATATAAAATAGGTTTGAGTATTCAAACCTTTTTTTATGTCATAAACTAATTGAAAAAAAAGGAAATAAAGTTATTCTCTAACTGTCTTTAGACAAAAGGAGAAGAAATGATATTTTATTATAATGCAAATGGCGATTTGATTTCATATACGCCACAAACAGTTTTTCAAGGTTCAAATTTAGCACAAACGATTTATTTTATTGCACCGGTCGCAAGCAGAAACACCGTTAAAGTTTGTTTTTCGCTTCCTAACGGAACTACAACGCAACGAAGCATAATGACGCTTGCTAATTCTTTTAACGGCGAAATAGTAGACGAACTGTCAAACGATTTCAGTTGTTATGAATATAAAATCCCTTTTATGATAACAAAAGAATACGGAAATTGTTCCGTTCAATTTTCTATTTATGCACCGAACGGAAACGAAATTTTGGCAACCGAAAGTGCTTCTTTTATTATAGAGCAAGGTGTTTATGAAGGATCACCGGTTATAGTAGAATCTTCGGATGAAAGTATAGATTTAAATTATTCTAACATTGAATTAATCACCGGTATAAAATGGTTAAACGGAAAGGTGATTTATAAAAGAACGATAAATTATACGCTTCCAAGTGTGGCAAATCAAATAAGAACGTTTAATATCAGCAATTTAGATGAGATAACAAATCTTTTGGCTACCGAAGGTTTTTGTGAAATTACGTATAATAACCGATTGATAAAATTTCCGATAAATTGTTATTTTCCGAAAATGTTAAGCGATAACATTGAAGCGGAAGTATTTGCTAATTTTTATGTATCCAATAATTATAAAATTGAATATTGTGTTCCGGTAAATCAGTTAAATATAACGGTAACTTTATATTATTTAAAAAATTAAAAATTGCCCCCTGATAAAAGGGGGCTTTTCTATTTACAAAATAAAAATAGTGTTGTATAATTTTTATATGTTAGAAAACGATTTCAAAAAACAAATTGAAAGTAATGGCGTTATTTCCTTTGTTCCAAAGGGGAATAGTATGTGGCCGTTTTTGAAAAATAAAGGTCAATCTATTATTATTGAAAAGAAAACGGATAGATTGAAGGTTTTTGACGTTGGATTTTTTTTGCGACAGGATGGAACGGCTGTTTTACATAGAGTTATAGAAGTTTTAGAAAACGGATATATATTTCGTGGCGATAGCCAAGTATATACGGAAAAGGTTTCGGAAGAAAACGTTTTCGGTAAAATGTTAGGGTTTTATAAAGGCAAAAAATATATTGAAGCAAGTGATAAAAACTATCAAAAAAAAGTAAAAAAGTGGATTGAAAACGAAAAGAAAAGAAAGTTTAGATGCGATATGTTTTATCGTAAACTTTCATTAAAGGCAAAGATAAAAAAATTATTCAAGGGTAAAAAAGATGTTTAATTTAGATATAGCACTAAAAGAATGCAAAAAATCAATAAGTGATCTTAATAGTTTAACGGATAAAGAAATAAATATTGTTTTACTTTCTTGTGCAGAACAACTTTTGGTTGATAAAGATTATATTATAAGTGAAAATAAAAAAGATATAGAAATTGCAAAATCAAACGGAAAAAGCGATGCCTTTATTGATAGGTTAACGCTTAATGATAGCGTCATTTTTTCTATGGCAGAATCAATCAAACAGGTTGCGAAAATCAAAAACCCCGTAGATAAAGTTACGTATAAGCATTTTAATAAACAACAGGGAATCAAAATCGTCGGTAAAAACGTTCCTTTCGGCGTCGTAGGTATAATTTACGAGGCAAGGCCTAACGTTACGGCAGATGCTTTTTCGCTTTGTTTTAAAACAAAAAACGCAGTTGTTCTTAAAGGTGGAAGCGATGCAATAAATTCAAATATTGCAATAGCAGAAAGTATTAAAAAGGTTTTAGAATCAAACGATATTTCAAAAAATGCTATTACCGTTATTGAAGATACTTCCCGTGAAACGACAGTGGCGTTTATGAAGAAAAAGGAATACGTTGACTTGTTGATACCAAGAGGCAGTGCGTCTTTGATTAAAACGGCAGTGGAAAATTCAACGATTCCCATTATTGAAACGGGTTCCGGCAACTGCCACGTTTACGTTGATGAGTTTGCCGATATTGATAAAGCCGTTAAAGTAATTTTTAATGCAAAAACACAAAGATACAGTGTTTGCAATGCTTGTGAATCTTTGGTTATCCATGAAAAAGTTTTAGAAAAAGCACTTCCTAAAATTGAAGAAAAATTAAGCGAAAAGCAAGTTAAAATGTTCTGCGATGAAAGAGCAATAAAGTTCACGAAGAACGGAATACAAGCAACCGAAGAAGATTTCTATACCGAATATTTGGGCGCAAGTATTTCCGTAAAGGTAGTGGATAGTTTGGACGAAGCGATTGAACATATAAACGCACATAGCACGCACCACTCCGAGGCTATAATAACGGAGTGCAAAGAAAATGCGGAAAAGTTTAGTGAGTTAATTGATTCATCATGTGTGTATACAAACGCTTCAACAAGATTTACCGACGGATTTGTTTTTGGCTTCGGTGCGGAAATAGGGATATCCACGCAAAAACTTCACGCACGTGGGCCTATGGGCTTAAACGCACTTGTAACAACGAAATATTTCGTTTTGGGGAACGGGGCTGTAAGAAAATAAATTTTTATATAAAAAACGTTTGACAAAACAGAAAAAAAGTAATAGTATAATAACAAATTTAATACTGTTGACGGGGCCGGAACTAGATGTTAGAACCGGTTCAATAGGAACTCTGGAGAATCTTATATTGTTATAATATAAGTGCCGAAGGTGCAAGATCGTAAGATTGAATCTCTCAGGCAAAAGGACGGAGCATGTTTTTTTAACTATGTTTTAAACTGCTATCTCGGGTTCCGTGATAGCAGTTTTTTTCGGAGGTTTTTATGGAAGAGTGGCTTCTAAATGTTGTTAAAAAAGCAAACGAATATTTATCTGATTATGTTTTGATTATTCTTTTAATCGGCGTTGGTTTGTTCTTCACTATTAAAACGAAGTTCGTTCAAGTTAGATGCTTTGGCGAAGGTATGAGAAACGTTTTCGGGAATATATCCCTTAACGGTAAAAAACATAAAGTTGGTATGAGTTCGTTTCAAGCGTTTACTACTGCCGTTGCCGCACAAGTCGGAACAGGTAATATTATAGGTGCTTCGGGTGCTATTTTGGCGGGTGGCCCGGGTGCTATCTTTTGGATGTGGATAATTGCTTTTTTCGGTATGAGCACAATTTATTCTGAAGCGGTTTTAGCACAGAAGACAAGAAAGATAAATGAAGACGGTTCTATTGCCGGTGGACCTGTATACTATATTAAAACAGCCTTTAAGGGTGGATTTGGTAAGTTTTTAGCAGGTTTCTTTGCCGTTGCAATAATTATCGCTTTGGGTTTTGTAGGCTCAATGGTTCAATCAAATTCTATGGCAGAATCGTTAAATAACGCATTTAGTATTCCGACTTGGGTTGTCGGTATAGTTTTGGTTGTTTTGGCAGGATTGATTTTTATAGGCGGTATAAAAAGGCTTGCTTCGGTAACCGAAAAGCTTGTTCCGGTTATGGCTATAATATATTTACTCGGCGGATTGATTATTATTTGTGCAAGGATAACTTATTTACCTGAAGCTTTCTGGTTAATTTTAAAATATGCTTTCACGCCAAATGCAATTATCGGTGGTGGAATAGGTGTAGCACTTAAGATAGCAATAAGCCAAGGTGCAAAACGTGGGCTTTTCTCAAACGAAGCAGGTATGGGTTCAACTCCACACGCACACGCTCAAGCAATGGTTAAAACTCCGCACGAACAGGGAACGACTGCAATGATAGGCGTTTTCTTGGATACGTTTGTAGTTTTAACTATGACGGCACTTATCGTAATAACCACTTTATATACGGGTGACGGCGTTTTGGCAAACGGAACGATACCTGAAAATATAAACAAAAGTAATCTTGTATCAAGTGCGGTCGCATCGTTGTTTAATAATTCAAACGCAGGTGTAAAAGTAGGTAGTATATTCGTTGCCGTTTGTTTATTCTTCTTTGCGTTTTCAACGGTTCTTTCGTGGAACTTGTTCGGTAAAATCAATTTTGAATATTTGTTTGGTAAAAAATCAATTATCGTATATTCAATTATCGCATTGGCTTTTATATTTCTCGGCACGATGCTTAAAAACGATTTGGTTTGGGAACTTACCGATTTCTTTAATTATTTGATGGTTTTGCCAAACGTTATTGCGCTAATCGCATTTAATAAAATGGTTGATGAAGAAATAAAGGAAAACAGTTTTAATAAGAAAAGGAATAAAGATATAGAAAAATAATAACACAACCTTCCTCTAAAAAAATGAGAAAAAAGCCTTAAAAAACAATGTTTTTTTAGGGGTTTTTTCTTTTAAAAAAATTTTTAATAATTTTCACATAAAACTCTTGACAACTGAATATAATAAGTGTAAAATTAAGCCGAAAGTTAGCAGAAGAGATAAAAGAGTGCTAACAATCACGTTTTAATATTGCCAGGGAGAAAAAAGATGAAGCTTTCCGAAAGAAAGAAGAAGATTTTAGGGCTTGTTGTTGATGATTATATCAATAGTGCGCAACCTGTTTCAAGTAAATCTATCACGGAAAAATACATGTCTGAAATAAGTTCGGCAACGGTAAGGAGTGAACTTGCAGGGCTTGAAGAAATGGGGTATTTAATTCAACCGCATACTTCAAGCGGAAGAGTTCCGTCGGCTGAAGCGTATAAATTATACGTCAGCGAACTTATGGATAAGAGTAAGCTCACGCCTAAAGAAATAGGTTTTATCAAACAATCGTTTAAGGAACATGCGAATAATTTAGAAGAAGTTGTTCAAAATGCCGTTAAGGTCATAAGCGATTTAACCGATTATACGTCGGTTGCCTATGCAAATCACGATGAAGAGAACGTTATCGTTAAGATAGATATATTCAGATATAAAAAGAATCAAGCTTTGCTTTTAATGGTAACTGAAAATACGCTTATAAGAGATAAGTTTATAGAGATTCCGGAGAGTATGACCGATGCGCAAATCGTAGAAGCAAGCGATATGATAAGTAAACTTTTCGTCGGCAAAAAGTTTTCGGAGATTATGAAGCTCGGTAAAACCGTTGCTGAAGAGTTTAATAGGTATCGTGAAATATTTGATAGCGTTATAAGTGCAATTGAAGATTACGTTTCGGAAAAGAAGCCGGAAATCTTTATGGAAGGCGAAGGAAAGATTTTGCATCACCCTGAATATAACGATCAAGAAAAGGCAAAAAACTTCTTATCGGTTATAACGAGTAAAGATAGGCTTGCAAGTTTATTAAAAGAAGATAACGATAATATAGAAATCAACATAAAGATAGGCGGTGAAGAAAAGAACAAGGATTTAGAAGATTGTTCGCTTGTTACCGCAACCTATTCGGCAAGTGGCGTTAAGATAGGAACGTATGGCGTTATAGGGCCACTTAGAATGGATTATCAAAAAGTTGTATCC
>JAZLMT010000094.1:0-9163 GCA_045598745.1 Christensenellaceae bacterium | reverse complement strand
TACCCATGTTTTAATATTCGCGGAATTTAATTTTTTATTTATTTATAATTGATTTAAAACCGCTTAATAAAAGCGGTTTTTTTATTTTACAGGAGGTTTATTATGTTTCTTGATTACATGATGCTTGTTTTATTTGCTTTAGGTATGGTGTTTATAGCACTATATACCAGAAAAAAGTCTAAATCAGTTGAAGACTTTGTTTTAGCCGGTAAGAAAGGTTTAAACGGCTGGATGAGTGCTTTTTCTTATGGAACTACATATTTTTCCGCTGTAATTTTTATAGGATATGCAGGTAAGTTCGGCTGGAGCTTCGGTTTGGCTGCAATATGGATAGGTGTTGGAAACGCAATCTTGGGTGGGCTTATTGCTTGGCTTATAATGGCAAAAAGAACAAAAAATATGACCGTAAGGTTATCCGCTAAAACTATGCCTGATTTTTTTGAGAAAAGATATGGTTCACGTGGATTAAAACTTCTTTCCGCTGTTGTCGTTTTCGTTTTCTTAATTCCTTACGCCGCATCTGTATACAACGGGTTAGGTAATCTTTTTGAAAGAATTTTTGATATTGACGGAAATATTATTATAGCTTGTCTTGCCGGTTTAACAGCGTTATATCTTGTTTTTGGCGGATATTTTGCAACGTCACTTTCTGATTTTGTTCAAGGCATAATAATGCTCGTTGGTGTAATTATAATGGTTATTTTGTTCTTAGCAAACAGTAACGTTAACGGGGTGGAAGGTCTTAAAGAATTATCTAATATGGATAAAGGTTTGTTTGTTTCTTACGGTGATAAAGGATTTTTAGATTCACCGCTTATTATGTTGATTTCTTTAATTCTTTTAACTTCAATGGGTGTTTACGGATTACCGCAAACAGTTCATAAATACTATACTGTTAGAGATAAAAAGGCTATTAAACAAGGTATGATTGTCAGCACGATATTTGCTTTTTTGGTTGGCGTTATTGCTTACTTTGTAGGTGGTCTTGCACACTTGTTTGTTGAACCAGAAACCTATACAAATGTGCTTGGTGAAAATACAGATAATATTATTCCGTATATGCTTGAAAAAGTTATTCCTGTTGGCCTTTTGGGCTTAATCGGCGTTTTGGTTTTATCTGCATCAATGTCAACACTCGCATCGGTTTCACTTTCAAGTGCATCAACTTTAACACTTGATTTATATAAAACCGTTGCCGAAAGAAACGGAAAGAAACTTGACGAAAAGAAAACGACTTTTGTTATGAGAATAATGTGTTTCTTATTTATTCTTTTATCCGTTGTTATCGCAATATTAAATAAAAAATTCAATTTAACGGCAATAGCATATATGATGGGCTTATCTTGGGGAACGCTTTCAGGTTGTTTCTTCGGTCCGTTTGTTTTAGGATTATACAATAAAAAATTAACAAAGACGTCTGCTTATGCGTCAATAATCGGAGGGTTGGTTTTCACTGCTGTGTTTACTGTTTTATTCGGTATATTGAAAACTGATTGCGGTTCTTTTGGTGCGATTCTTCAAGCCGGTGTTTCAATGAGCCCTTTAACAGGTGTTTTATGTATGATTTTCTCTTGCATAACGGTTTTAATTGTAAGTTTATTTACAAAGCCGTTAAATAATGAAATTATTGACAATGCTTTTAAAAAAACAATTGAAAACGAAATAAAATAGTGTTATAATTATTCTTATAGGAGAATTAAAATGATTTGGTCTAAAGAAGAGACGCTTTCAAGAAAAGAAATTGAAAAAATTCAATTAGAAAGATTGCAAGAAACCGTAAATAGGGTATACGATAAAGTTCTTCCATATAGAAAGAAAATGGATGATGCAGGTGTTAAACCGAGTGATATAAAAACACTAAAAGATTTAGCAAAATTGCCTTTTGTTACGAAACAAGATTTAAGGGATAATTATCCGTTTGGTTTATTTGCCGTTCCAAAAGACGAACTTGTAAGAATTCACGCAAGTAGTGGAACAACAGGTAAGCCAACGGTTGTTGGTTATACTAAAAATGACCTAAAGGTTTGGACGGAGTGTGTTTCCCGTATTGCTTGTATGGGTGGTGCAACGAGTAAAGACGTGGCTCAAATTTGTTTTGGCTACGGTATGTTTACAGGTGCACTTGGTCTTCACTACGGGCTTGAAAATATAGGTGCCGCAATAGTTCCGTCATCAACAGGTAATTCAGAAAAACAAATTATGTTTATGAAGGATTTCGGAACATCACTTTTAGTTGCAACTCCGTCATACGCATTAAGGCTTGCTGAAGTTGCAAATTCAATCGGTGTTGATCCAAAAAAAGATTTAGGTGTTAAAATTGCACTCTTGGGTAGTGAACTTTGCACAGACGCTATGAGAGCGGAAGTTCATAAGGTTTGGGGTGATGACGTTTTGGTTACTTCAAACTACGGCATGAGTGAACTTATGGGCCCTGGTGTTTCCGGTGAATGTGAATATATTGACGGTATGCATATAAACGAAGACTTCTTTATCCCTGAAATTATTGATACTAATACTGGGGAAGTTTTACCTGAAGGCGAAAAGGGTGAACTTGTTATTACGTGTATTAAAAAAGAAGGGTTACCACTTATAAGATACAGAACGAAAGATATAACAAGGTTAAATTATTCGCCATGTAAATGCGGAAGAACTTTTTGTAGGATGGAAAATCTTTCAGGTAGATCCGACGATATGCTTAAAGTTCGTGGCGTAAACGTTTTCCCAAGTCAAATTGAAGAAGTCGTATTTAGCTTTAATGAACTTGGCCCACATTACGAAATTATCGTTGAACGTGAAGGTTATAGTGATAAATTGACGGTAAGGGTTGAACTTATTAAAGCAACGGATTCGTTTAAGGATATTGATTTATTAAACAAGAAGATTAGTAATAAAATCAAAGTTATTTTAGGTTTAGACGTTAAGATATTGATTGAATCACCAAATACACTTCAAAGATTTGAAGGAAAAGCAAAAAGAATTAAAGATTTGAGGAATTTATAATGAAAGAAAAAGTTTTAATGCTTGGAAATGAAGCTATTGCAAGAGGCGTTTTTGAAGCCGGCGTTAAGGTTTCAAGCGCTTATCCGGGAACACCAAGCACGGAAATCAGTGAGTTTTTATCAAAATACAACGAAGTATATACGGAATGGGCTCCTAACGAAAAGGTTGCCGTTGAAGTTGCTATCGGCGCATCTTTTTCGGGCGTTCGTTCACTAGCATGTATGAAGCATGTTGGCTTAAACGTTGCTTCCGATCCGCTTTATACGTTTTCTTATACGGGTGTTAACGGTGGTTCCGTTTTGGTTGTTGCGGATGATCCGGGGCTTGCAAGTTCACAAAACGAACAAGATACAAGAATGATTGCAAGGTCTGCACACGTTCCTGTAATTGAGCCATCTGATAGTCAAGAAGCAAAAGATTTCGTTAAGTTTGCTTACGAAATAAGCGAAAAATACGATACGCCCGTTATTTTAAGGACGACGACAAAGCTTTCTCACTCTCAAGGTCTTGTTGAAATTGAAGATAGAGTAGAGATTACGGATAAAGAATATAATAGAGACGTTTCAAAGTTCGTTATGATGCCGGGCTCCGCAATAAAAAGACATTTGGTCGTTGAAGATAGAGAAAAAAGTTTAGCTGAAGATTGTTCTACTTTTTCAATAAATAAAGTTGAAAAGGGTGATAATAAAATCGGTTTTATTACTAGCGGAATTTCTTATCAATACGTTAAAGAAGTTTTCCCAAACGCTTCTGTATTGAAACTCGGTATGGTTAATCCACTTCCGAAAAAACTTATAGAAGATTTTTGTATAGGCGTTGAAAAAGTTTATGTTATTGAAGAACTTGAACCTGTTATTGAAGAACAAATTAAATCTTGGGGCATTAAAGTTTTTGGTAAAGATTTATTTACAAAGCAAGGTGAATACAGCGCAAATCTTTTAAGGAAAGTTATTTTAGGTAAAGACGAACAAGTATTTGATAAAGTTGATTTGCCTAACCGTCCGCCAATACTTTGTCCGGGTTGTCCGCATAGAAGTGTATTTTCTGTTTTGAATAAAATGAAAATTCATGCTGCCGGCGATATAGGTTGTTACACTCTTGGTGCTGTTGCTCCGTTGAACGTTATTGATACAACCGTTTGCATGGGCGCAAGTATTTCAACTCTACACGGAATTGAAAAGGCAAAAGGTAAAGAATTTATTAAAAATTGGGTTGCCGTAATAGGCGATTCAACCTTTTTACATACAGGCATAAATTCTTTGGTAAATATGGTTTATAACAAGGCTTCCGGCACGGTTATTATTCTTGATAACAGAACGACGGGTATGACGGGGCATCAAGATCATGCTGCTACCGGAAAAACATTAAAGGGTGAAGAAACTTATGCTATAAATCTTTTTGAACTTGTTAAGGCTATCGGCGTTAAAAACGTTTATGAAGTTAGTTCTTTTGATATTAAAGAATTAGAGAATATTATAAACATTTGTAAAGAAAACGATAGTGTTTCCGTTATTATAGCTAAATATCCTTGTGCTTTACTTAAAGGAAATAAATTCCCGTATATTTGCATTGAAGATAATACAAAATGTAAAAAATGCGGTATGTGTTTAAAGATAGGTTGTCCTGCAATAACGAAAAATGCTGACGGAACGATTAAAATAAATTCAACGATGTGTAACGGTTGCGGGCTTTGCAGTAGTTATTGTAAGTTTGATGCTATAAAGAAGGTGGAAAGATAATGGAAACTAAAAATATTATGGTTGTTGGCGTTGGTGGCCAAGGAACACTTTTGACAAGTAGAATTATTGGTAAAACCGCCTTAAAAAACGGATATGACGTTAAACTTTCAGAAGTTCACGGTATGGCACAACGTGGCGGTAGTGTTGTAACTTATGTTAGATACGGTGATAAAGTTAGCGAACCTGTTTGTGAAGAAGGTAACGTTGATATATTGATTTCTTTTGAAAAGTTAGAAGCAATAAGATATTCGCACTTTTTAAAGAAGGACGGAATCATTGTCGTTAATGATTGTAGAATAGATCCTATGACTGTTGTTATAGGTGCAAAAAATTATCCTGAAAATATTATAGAAACGTTAAAAAAGGGACATAATGTTTATACAATAGACGGTGGTAAAATCGCACAGGAATTAGGGAACAACAAAGTTCTGAATTCTGTTGTTTTGGGATTAAGTGCAAAACTTATCGGGATGAAAAAAGAAGATTTTATTGAAGTTATAGAAAAAACCGTTCCAACAAAAACTGTTGAATTAAATAAAACTGCTTTCTTAAAAGGTTACGAAAGCTAATAGGGGCATAGATGTATTGGAATAAAGATATAGAATGTATTTCTACCGATGAACTTAATAATTTACAAAGTAAAAGATTAGTTAAGTTGGTAGAATACGTTTATAACAACGTAGAATTTTATCGCAAAAAAATGCAAAATATAGGTCTTCTTCCGGGTGATATAAAGGGAACTGAAGATATAGAAAAATTGCCTTTTACTACGAAAGACGATTTAAGGGATAACTATCCTTTTGGGCTTTTTGCTGTTCCAAGGTCTGAAATCGTTAGAATTCATGCAAGTAGCGGAACAACGGGAAAAGCTACTGTCGTTGGCTATACGAAAAATGATTTGGATATTTGGGCAGAATGTGTTGCAAGATGTTATACAATGGCAGGAATAACAAAAGACGATATTGTTCAAGTTGCTTATGGCTACGGGCTTTTTACAGGTGGTTTAGGCGCTCATTACGGTGCTGAAAAAGTTGGGGCAATGGTTGTTCCTATGAGCACCGGTAATACAAAAAAATTGACTACAATGATGGTTGATTTCGGTGCTACTGCTATTTGTTGCACGCCTTCTTATTTGCTTCATATTGCAGAAACTTTGAGTGAAAACGGAGAACTTGATAAAATCAAAATTAAAACGGCTGTTTGTGGTGCTGAACCTTGGACGGACGAAATGAGAAAAGAAATTGAATCTAAACTTAAAATTTCTGCATATGATATTTACGGTTTGTCCGAAATAATGGGGCCGGGTGTCGCATGCGATTGTTCTTACCATAAGGGGTTGCACGTTAACGCAGATCATTTTTATCCGGAAGTTTTAGATTCAAAAACACTTAAAAGGCAAAAAGACGGGGTTTTGGGTGAACTTGTCTTCACTACTTTAACAAAGCAAGGTTTACCTCTTATAAGATACAGAACGAAAGATTTAACAAGTATTGATTATTCTAAATGTGAATGTGGTAGAACAATGCCGAGAATAAGTAAGTTTAAAGGTCGTGTAGACGATATGCTTATTATTCGTGGCGTAAACGTTTTCCCAACGCAAATTGAGGCAGCGCTTGCAGGTATTAAAGAAGTAGCAAATCATTATATGCTTATTGTTGATAGAGTAAATAATCTTGATACTATGGAATTGCAAGTTGAAGTTAATCCTGAATTTTTGATTGATGAAATTAAGGGTTATGAAGCCTTAACGAAGAAAATTGCGCAAACAATAAATCAAGCAATCGGGTTAAATGCAAAAATTAAGATAGTAGAGCCAAAAACACTTATAAGAAGTGAAGGAAAGGCTTGCCACGTTATAGATAATAGAAAATTATTTTAAGGAGAATAAATATGTTAGCAAAACAATTATCGGTTTTTATTGAAAATCGTAAAGGAAGATTAAACGAAGTTTTAGATGTATTAAAGAAAAATCAAATAAATATTCTTTCTTTAAGTTTAGCAGATACAACGGATTATGGTTTGCTTCGTCTTATAGTTAACGATCCGGAAAAAGGGAAAACGAGTTTATTTAATGAAGGTTTTTCTACTACCACGTCGGACGTTGTTATCGTAGAAATATCACATAAATCGGGAAGCTTAAAAAATTTAGTTGAACTTCTTTCTGAAAATGATATAAATATTGAATATATGTATGGTCTTTCAATTGAAGGCGTTGATGCATATATCGTTATGAAATTATCAAATGTTGAAAAAACACTTGATATACTAAATAAAAATAAAATTAAAACTTTATCAAACGAAGATATTTCTAAATTAAACTAATGATTATAGATTTTCATACACATATATTTCCGGAAAAAATAGCAGAAAGAACGCTTTTATCACTTCAAAGCAATTCAAACACTATGCCAAAATCAAACGGAACCCATACGGGTTTAATTGAAAAAATGGATGAAGCAGGTGTTGATATTTCAGTTGCGTTGCCTGTTTTAACTAAGCCGACGCAGTTTGATAGCGTTATGAATTATGCTTTGGAAATAAATAACTATTATAAAGATAAAGATAAAAAAATAATTTCTTTTTGTGGCTTTCATCCGGATATAGAAGATAAAAAAACAAAACTAAAGCAAGTTAAGGACAACGGCTTTTTAGGAATAAAAATTCACCCGGATTTTCAAAATACTTTTATTGATGATGAAAAGTATGTTGAAATTCTTAAAATTTGTAAAGATTTGGATTTAATATGCGTAACGCACTCTGGGGTGGATGACGGGTATAAAAATTGCCCTGTTCGTTGCACTCCAGAACGTGTGCTTAACGTGATAAATAAAGTAGGTCATAATAAATTTGTTTTAGCGCACTTCGGTGCACATAGATTATGGGAAGAAGCTTTATCGCTTTTAGCTGGTAAAAACGTGTTTTTTGATACTGCTTTTACGTTAGATCATATTGATAAAGATTTGTTTAATAAAATTCTTTATAAACATGGAGAGAATAAGGTTCTATTTGCAACCGATTCACCGTGGGACGACATAAAGAAAGACGTAGAACTAATAAAAGATTTTGTTAAAGATAAAGAAGTTTTAGATAAAATTTTTTATAAAAACGCAATAAAACTTTTGGGGATATAATATGGAATTAAACGAAAAAATGTTAGGGCTAGGCTCTAAACGTTCAATAATTAGAGAAATTTTTGAATACAGTAAAAAACGTTCCGAAGAAATAGGTAAAGATAACGTTTTTGATTTCAGTATAGGTAATCCGAGTGTAGAACCACCAAAAGAAGTTAACGAAACGATTAAAGATTTATGCGATAAAGAAAGTGCTATTCTTTTACACGGTTATACTTCGGCTCAAGGCGACGTTAATACCAGAAAAGTTATTGCAAATAATATTAAAAAACGTTTTAAAGTAGATATAAACGAAAACTTGATTTATATGACGTGTGGCGCAGCCGCATCGCTTACTATTTCGCTTAAAGCCGTATTAAACGATGGGGAAGAAGTTATCGTTTTTGCACCGTTTTTTACTGAATACAGAGTTTTTGTTGAAAATGCAAACGGGAAATTAGTTATATCAAATCCAAATAAAGATAATTTTCAAATTGATTTTGATGATTTTGAAAGTAAAATAAATAAAAATACTCGTGCTATTATTATAAATTCACCAAATAATCCTAGTGGTGTTGTTTATAGTGAAGAAACGATAATTAAACTTTCAAATATACTTAATAAATATCAAGAAAAATATGGAAAAACTATATACATAATTTGTGATGAGCCGTATAGGGAACTCGTTTATGATAAAGTTTTTGTTCCGTATTTAATGAATTATTATGATAATACTTTGGTTTGTTATTCATATTCAAAAGCGTTATCACTTCCCGGTGACAGAATAGGATATATTGCCGTATCACCAAAAATGAACAATGCAAAAAACGTTTATCTTGCCGTTTGTGGTTCAGGTAGATCTTTAGGGTTCGTTTGTGCACCGAGTTTATTTCAACACGTTATAACGAAATGTGACGGTAAAACGAGTGATATTTCAAAATATAAAGAGAATAGGGATATTTTATACGAAAATTTAAGTAATATAGGTTATAATTGCGTTAAACCTGAAGGTGCTTTCTATCTTTTTGTTAAAGCTTTAGAAGATGATGCGTATAGTTTTTATGAAAAAGCAAAAAAACACGAACTTTTGGTTGTTCCTTGTGATGATTTTGGTGTAAAAGGTTACGTTAGAATTGCATATTGCGTAGATAAGAATAGGATTGTTAATTCTATTCCGCATTTCAAAAAGCTTTTTGAAGAATATAATAAGTAAATAATAAATAGTTTCAACACTATTGCTGAAACTATTTTCTTTTATTTATAGTTATCCCAAAAAATCTTTATAAATAAATCTTTTTTGGGAAACCCTGTTTG
>JAZLMT010000093.1:0-2818 GCA_045598745.1 Christensenellaceae bacterium | reverse complement strand
CAATACGAAAAAAGTATTGCTCTTTTATATTTATATGTGGTAAAATGTATAAACAGAAAAAGAAAACGCAAAATAAAAGTATAGGTGAATTATGCTTGATAAAAGAAGTTTTGCGTTGCTTGACGTGATAAATAATATTTGCTTAAATAGCGGATATAAAGTTATAGAATTCAAAACACTTGTAGATAAAATGCCGAAGGGTTTCGGGATTGAAGAAGACGGGGTTAAAGAATCAATCGTCGCTTTATCCGAAAGGGAATATATAAGTGTTAAGTATGAAGACGAAAAAGAGATTTGTTTGTCTCCGCTTCCGAAGGGAAGGTTGGTTTTTGAAGCAAAAACTGAAGAAGAGTTGCAAACGAAAAAGAATAAAAGAAAGTATTTTTGTTCTGCCTTTTTCGGTGCTGTTTTCGGTGGTGGATTTATCACTTTGGTTTTCTATATAGTTTTCTCGTTGATTAGGGGGAGTTGGTCGTAATGCTTTCCAAAGACGAGAATAGGGTTATGACGGCGATATTTAAGTTATGCGAAAATAAAAAAACCGTTTTGATATCCCCTATAGACTTGCTTAACGCCGTAAATAAAGACGAAATAACGCTAACGAAATTAGAGAAAATTTTAACGGCGTTATCTCAAGACGGGTATTTTGATTTAATCTACTCGGATAGGCACGGTGAAAATCTTTACTGTATAACGCTTTTTGATAAGGGTAAAGCCTTTAAGCGAAACGGCATTGTTATAAAAAGAAATTTACTTTATAAACTTTGTGTAACGGTTATCTTTGCACTTTTGAGTTTTATAATAGGAATAATATTAAAAAAGATATTCTAAAATGGAAAAAAGAAATTTTGAACTAAAAGCTAAATATTCGCCAACGGGTGATCAACCACAGGCAATAGAAAAACTTGTTGAAGGCTTAAACGACGGCTTACGGACACAAGTTCTTTTGGGCGTTACGGGAAGCGGAAAAACTTTTACGATGGCAAACGTTATTGCGAGAATAAACAGGCCGGCCCTTGTTATTGCGCACAATAAGACTTTGGCGGCACAACTTTGCAACGAGTTTAGAGAGTTCTTTCCAAATAACAGAGTAGAGTTTTTTGTTTCGTATTACGATTATTATCAACCTGAAGCATATATTCCGCAAACCGATACATATATAGAAAAAGATTTGAATATCAACGACGAAATTGATAAACTTCGTCACTCTGCGACCTGTTCGCTTGCGGAGAGAGAAGATACTATCGTTGTTGCGTCGGTGTCGTGTATATACGGGCTTGGTGCACCTGAAGAATATTATAGGCTTGCGCTTTCACTTCGCCCAAATCAAGAGATGAGCCGTGATGACCTGATGAGAAAGCTTGTTGCTATTCAATACACGAGAAAGGACGTGGATTTTTCACGTTCGTCGTTTAGAGTGCGTGGCGATATTATAGATATTTTCCCGTCTTCTAATACCGAAATAATTATTAGAGTTGAATTTTTCGGGGATACGATAGACAGAATTTGCGAAGCGGAATTCGTTACGGGTAAAGTCGTTTCCGAATTAAAACACGCAGTTATTTTCCCTGCCAGCCACTATGCCGTAGAAGAAGAAAAGTTAAAACGTGCGATAGCCTATATAGAAGAAGATATGGAAAGCGAAGTTAAAGCGTTTATTGACGACGGGCATATTTTGGAAGGGCAAAGGCTTAAACAGAGAACGGAATACGATATAGAGATGATGAACGAGATAGGCTTTTGCAAAGGTATAGAAAATTACAGCCGTTATTTTGACGGCAGAAAAGTGGGCGAACCGCCGTTTACTTTGCTTGATTATTTCCCGAAGGATTTTATAACTTTTATAGACGAATCTCACATGACTATTCCGCAGATAGGCGCAATGTATAACGGAGATAGGGCGAGGAAGACAAATCTTGTAGAATACGGGTTTAGGCTTAAGTCCGCATTTGACAATAGGCCGTTGACTTTTGAAGAATTTGATTCACGAATTTCTCAACTTATTTGCGTTTCGGCAACGCCTGCCGAATATGAGTTAGGGCAAGCCGGACAAGTTGTAGAACAAATTATTAGGCCGACGGGGTTGCTTGATCCTATTATTGAAGTTAGAAAAACACAAAACCAAATAGACGATTTACTTACCGAAATAAATAGAGTAACGAGTGAACACGGCAGAGTTTTGATAACGACTCTTACCAAAAAAATGGCGGAAAGTTTAAGCGAATACTTAAAAGAAAGCGGTGTTAAAGTCAGATATATGCACTCTGATATTGACACCATGGAAAGAATAGAAATCGTTTCGGGGCTTCGTTCGGGCGAGTTTGACGTGCTTTGCGGAATAAACCTTTTAAGAGAAGGGCTTGACCTTCCGGAAGTAAAACTCGTTGCTATTCTTGACGCCGATAAGGAAGGCTTTTTAAGAAGCGAAACTTCTTTAATTCAAACGGTTGGAAGATCCGCACGTAACGCAGAAGGCAAGGTTATAATGTATGCTGACGTGATAACCAAGAGCATGCAAAAGTGTATAGACGAAACGCTTCGCCGTAGAACTATTCAAGACGAGTATAATAAAAAGCACGGTATTATTCCGAAGACGATAATCAAAGATATAGTTAATACGTTGGAGATAACTAAAAAGGCAGACAGAACTAAAGACGTTAAGAAACAAGATATTCCTGAAGAAATAGAAAAGTTAAAGGCACTTATGAAGATTGCATCAAGCAATTTGGAATTTGAAAAGTGCATAGAAATTCGTGATACGATAGCAAAACTAAAGGCAAAGATGAGAAAGTAATATGAAAGATTATTTAGTCATAAA
>JAZLMT010000092.1:0-2664 GCA_045598745.1 Christensenellaceae bacterium | reverse complement strand
GTTAAGTTCCAAAACGTTATTTATTTTTTCATTTATCCAACCTATTATACAACTGTCAATTCCCATTGACTTTGCTGTGAGCGTTATATACGCTATCATTTCGCCTATATCGTATTTAACGAAGTGCAACGAAGAAAACCTTCCGCTGATGCTCTCTTTTAATTCTGCCTCTTGTTCTATAAGCGCAATATAACCTTTTGCCTTGTTTAAGAATAAATTATGGTTATTATCTTGCAAGCACCCGGTTATTTTTTTCATCTTCTCTTTCTCCGTAGTATATATAAGTTTCCACGGCTGACTATTGCAAGCGGAAGGAGAAAACCTAGAAATATCTATAATCTTTTCTATTTCTTCTTCCTTAACTTCTTGATCGTTAAAGTCCCTACAAGAATATCTACTGAAAACAAGTTCTTTAAACTCTTCTACCTTCATAAATTTCTCCTAAAAAAGCCCGAAGAACTCGGGCTTTTGTATAACTTTATTTTGAATATATCGGGAATTTTTCACACAATGCAACAACTTCTTTAGTTATTCTTTCTTTGCTTGATTCAAAGTTATAAATAACGTCGTAAATATAATCTGCAATCTTTTTCATCTCTTCCACACCAAAGCCCCTAGAAGTAACAGCAGGCGTTCCTATTCTGACACCGCTTGTGATAAACGGGCTTTCAGGATCGTTTGGAATTGCGTTTTTATTTAATGTTATATGAACCTCGTCAAGCCTTCTTTCCAACTCTTTACCAGTTATTCCCGTGCCTCTTAAATCAAGAAGCATTAAGTGGTTATCAGTGCCACCTGAAACGAGTTTTAAACCCTTATTAAGTAAACTTTCCGATAGAACTTTTGCATTTTCTACAATTCTCTTTTGATAAGCTTTAAATTCATCTGTTAAAGCTTCTCCCAAAGCAACTGCCTTTGCTGCAATAATGTGCATAAGCGGTCCGCCTTGCGTTCCAGGGAAAATTGCTTTATCAATAGCCTTGCCGTATTGTTCCTTACATAAAATCAAACCGCCTCTCGGGCCCCTTAACGTCTTATGCGTTGTAGTAGTAACAACGTCTGCATAAGGAACAGGGCTCGGATGTAAACCGGCTGCAACTAAACCTGCAATATGTGCCATATCTACCATTAAGTATGCACCGACTTCGTCTGCAATTTCTCTAAACTTTTTAAAGTCTATAATTCTAGGATATGCACTTGCACCTGCTAATATTAACTTCGGTTTGTTTTCTAATGCTAATCTTCTGATTTCTTCATAATCTAAAACTTCTGTCTTATCGCTTACGCCGTAAGGAATAATATTAAAATATTTTCCTGAAATATTGACAGGTGAACCGTGTGATAAATGCCCACCGTTTGCAAGTGATAATGATAAAACAGTATCACCTGGTTTTAAGAGTGCAAAGAATACTGCAAGATTTGCATTTGCACCGCTATGAGGTTGAACGTTTGCATATTCGGCACCAAAAAGTTTCTTTGCCCTTTCTCTTGCTATCTCTTCAACTTCATCAACGTAAACACAACCACCGTAATATCTTTTTCCTGGATAGCCTTCTGCATACTTGTTTGTAAGAATTGAACCTGCAGCTAAAAGCACGCCTTCGGAAACGATATTTTCTGAAGCAATAAGCTCAATGTTGTGTTGTTGACGGTTTAATTCCCTTTCAATGGAAGCATATACTTCGCTGTCATAACTTTTTAGTTTGTCAAAAAACATTTTTTCACCTCTTTTGTTTTGCTACTTATATTGTAACACATTTAAAAAATATAAACAACTTTTTTGTTTTAATATTCAAAAAATCTTTTCATGTTTTATTAAATGTTAACTACTTTTAAAAATGGAAATGCCCGATAAATTTCGGGCATTTCCATTTTTTGAACATCTACTTAAGGATTCATCAAATAATTTAAGCTTACAAAGTTTTTAATTTTTTTCAACAACAAAACAGTTACTAAAATATGTAAGGAATTAACAAGAAGTATAATTGCTGGGAAAAATAAAGTAAATTTAAACAAAAATCCAGCACATATCAAAAACAACACAAAAGAAAAGATCCATCTACCTATTGGTGCTTGCCTATCACTTTCTTCTACTTGCAGTGCTGTTTTGCTAAATACAAGATAAGTATTTAATCTAAAATAATCTCTTGTTTTCAATGAAGCAGAAATAACTAAAGCAAATGACGTAATTATCAAAGCAAATACAATAAAAAAAAGTGCTAGAAGCAACACTGAAGTTTCTTTAAAAATTGTTTTTAAATTTGGTGCAATACTATTAAGTATTTCAATACCTCCTGAACTTGAGTCAATACTAAAACCATAAATAAGGAGAACCATAAAAAATAAACATATTATTGAAATAATAACAATAAAAATTATTGCTATTTTTTTATATGATAAATAAGAATCACCATAAGCTTGTAAACATTTCAAAAAATCGTCATCTTTTTTTCTTGATATATAACTACGTATTCCAATACCAGCAAATCCAGCAAGTGCACTTCCACCAACAGCATATATACAATAAGGTATCGCCCTCATAATCATTTCTAATAAATCTTCTCTTGTGTCAATAATTATTTCGCATATTTTTATTAAAGAATAAATATCAAACGAAATAGTAATAATTGCTAACAATATTGAGTAAAAAAGAAATAAACCAGA
>JAZLMT010000091.1:0-22991 GCA_045598745.1 Christensenellaceae bacterium | reverse complement strand
AGTTAAGGATGCTGCAAGAATCTTGGGTATTGAAATGTATCTTTCAAGAAAACCGAAGGCTCTTTCAGGTGGTCAAAGACAGCG
Organism: Christensenellaceae bacterium; assembly: GCA_045598745.1. Lineage (GTDB taxonomy): Bacteria > Bacillota > Clostridia > Christensenellales > Borkfalkiaceae > UBA1259. Next base: position 22,907 of record JAZLMT010000091.1, on the reverse strand, counting down.
TGTTGCTTTAGGCCGTGCTATCGTTCGTGAACCAAAGGTATTCTTACTTGACGAACCTCTTTCTAACTTGGATGCTAAACTCCGTTCTCAAATAAGAACAGAAATCACAAAGCTTCACAACAGACTTGCAACAACGTTTATTTACGTTACGCACGATCAAATTGAAGCTATGACGATGGGAACAAGAATCGTTGTTATGAAAGACGGGTTCATGCAACAAGTTGATACTCCTATCAATCTTTACGATCATCCTATCAACGAATTCGTTGCAGGCTTTATCGGAACACCGCAAATGAACTTCTTTACAGGTAAGTTGGTTGGAACAAAGGCAAATTGCTACGTTTCATTTGGTAAGGAAAAAGTTTTACTTCCAAAAGATAAGGTTGATTTAATCGTTAACTTGGATCAATATTTAAATAAGAATAAGGAAGTTGTTTTCGGTATCAGACCTGAAGATATTCATGACGAAGAGAGATGGATTAAGAGTAAAAATGCTGCTTTAATTACAGTTAAGGTAGACGTTGTTGAAGCCCTTGGTTCAGAAACACTTCTTTACTGCAAAACAAAAGATGCAAATACTTCTGCAAGCAGTATTGTTGAAGACGTTTCTAACCTTATTGCAAAGGTTGATTCACGTTCAACAACAAAAGCAAATCAAAAAGTTCAAGTTGCACTTGATATTGTTCATTGTCACTTGTTTGATAAGGAAACTGAAATTACAATTTTAGCAACCGATCAAAAGAACAAGGCTTATATTGAAGAATTACAAGCTAAACGTGTTGCAGAAGAAAAGCAAAAGGCAGAAGAAGCTGAAAGAAGAGCTAATATGACGAAGGCTGAACTCGCTGCTGAAAAGAAGAGAGAAAAACTTGCTAAAAAACATGGATATAATCCTGTAGCAACAACTATTTCTAAAGTTGAACCTACAAAAGATACTACTGTAGCGCCAGCTACAGCACCAATAACAAAGAAGGCTCCAGTTGTTAAAAAGGTTGTAGAAGATTCAAATCCGCCGATAGTTGCTAAAGCCCCAATAGCCAAAGCTCCTGTTGCTAAAGCACCTGTCGCAAAGGCACCAGTAGCTAAAGCTCCTGTAGCAAAGAAAGCTCCTGTCGCAAAGGCACCAGTAGCTAAAGCACCTGTCGCAAAGAAAGCTCCTGTAGCTAAAGCACCTGCTCCAAAAACAAGCGGATTAGATTTTGGCAACGTTGCACCGGCAACAAAAAAGAGCAAAAAATAATTAAAAACAATAAAACTAAAGCCAAGTTATGAAAATTAACTTGGCTTTTCTTTTTTTTGTGATACAATATATATTATGTTAGATGTTTTATTAGATGCTTTAATTGATAGTTTAAAGGCATTGCCTTTTATTTTTCTTATCTACGTGTTAATGGAAGTTTTAGAAACCGTTAGAAATAAGGAAAAAATTGAAAAAGCACTTGCAAGCCCGTATGCGCCGGCTGTTGCATCATTTACGGGCATTGTTCCGGAGTGCGGATTTTCAGTGATGTGTGCAAAACTTTTTGATAAAGGCTTGATAAAAGTTGGAACGCTTGTTTCGGCTTTTATTGCGACCAGTGATGAAGGGCTTATTATTTTGATTTCGGACGGCGTTGATTTTACTGATATTTTACTTATTGTTTTAATTAAAATAGTGTTTGCTATTTTGGTTGGCGGTGTAATAAATATTGCGCTTAAAAAGTTTGACGTTCATCATGAGTGTAGCCATAACGGAGAGTGTATTGAGTGTGGTGAAGAAGGAAAAGGCTTTTGGCATAATTATATTTTGCACCCTTTATTTCACACGTTAAAAATATTTATTTATCTTTTAATTGTTAACGTAGTTTTCGGGCTTATAATTTATTTTATAACGGAAGATAGATTTTTTGAGTTTGTTAATCAAAATTATTACGTTCAACCTATATTTTCATCAATAATAGGTTTAATTCCGAATTGTGCATCTTCAATCATTATTTCCGAAAGTTATATAAAAAGTGCGTTGTCTTTAGGTGGGCTTATTGCCGGGCTTTCAACCAACGCAGGTATGGGCATTATAATTATTTTCAGAAATAAAAAGAATTGGAAAAGCGGGCTTGCTATTTTATTAACGCTTTTCGTTTCGGGAATTATTGTCGGATATTTAACAATGCTAATGGGATTATAGGGTTGAAAATTTTATAAAGGTGTGTTAAAATAAATACTATTGAGGTAAAAAATGAAGGCAAACGATAAAATACAATCAGAATTTCGTGTTTTTTGCGAAGATATTTTTAAGAAAACGGGGATTATGCTTTGCATATATTCTGATAAAGGCGTGCCTTTTTTTGATGATAAAAACGAAATAGATATTAAAAATATTTCTTCCGAAATTTTTGTTGATAAACTTAATAACAGAACGGTTTTTTCTATTAAACTTTGCGGTAAAAAATATTTTGGATCTATTGACGGGGCAAGTGAAGAAAATTATAAACAAGCAATACTTATAAAAGAACTTGCGGAAAGCGGAAAAATCAAGAGTGCTGATTATACCGTTGAAGATTTTTATAAATCACTTTTATCAAACGAAATAACTTATCTTGAAGCAAACAGATTTTTAGATATGTTTTCTATTCCGCAAAGGGAGTGTGCTGTTTTCCTTTTGGTTTTAGAAAAAGCAAAGGTGGTAGACGTATTATCCGTTATGGAGAACTATATTGAAAAAGACGATTGTTCTATTGCAATATCCCCTTCATCTGTTGCTGTAATTAAATTTAAAAACGAAAGTGAAGATCCGCAATCATATAAAGAATTTGCGGAATATTTGCTTCAATCAATTTATGAAGAAGTTGGCGTAAAAGGTAAGATATATATAGGATTAACGGTAAAAAAAGTGCAAGATATCAGTATTTCTTATACGCAAGCACTTATGGCTGTTAGAATGTGCCAAGTTTTAAACGTTAAAGGAGACGTGCATAATTATAAAGATTACGTTCTCTATAAAATGCTTGAAGATTTACCGAAATTTAAGTTGAACGAATATTTGGAATCACTTCTTGATTATTATGATTCGGGGATTTTTGAAGATAGCGAAATGACAGAAACTGCCGAAGAGTTTTTAGATAACAACTTAAACATTAGCGAGACTTCAAGAAAACTATACCTACATAGAAATACTTTAACGTATAGGCTAGATAAAATTGCCAACGAAACGGGGTTAGACGTTAGAAAGTTTTCCGACGCAGTAACTTTCAGGTTGATAACTATGATTAAAAAACTTCTAAAATAACGGAGAAAAAATTGAAAGAACAAAAAAATAAAAAAATAATTTTACCAAAGAAAACAAAGATATGGATTGCTATAAGTATGGCTATAATAATCGTCATATCTTTTTTTTGCGGTTTTTTTACTTATAAACTTTCTATCGGCAACAAAAAAAATTCAATCAATTGGGCAATAAATATGATTGACGAATACGGTTGTTATTATGATGAGCAAACGGGGGAAGTTAAAAAATTTACCGAAGAAGATTATTTAAAAATGATAACGTCTTCTTTAGATAGATATTCCGAATATTATACAAAGGAAAGTTATAATGCAGAACTTCAAACTAATAAAGGGCACGTTTACGGCGTCGGTTTATCTTTTAGATACGATTTTGATTTAGAGAAGTATTCCGTTTTAAGAGTATTATTTAATTCTCCTGCCGAAAAGGCAGGCTTTAAAGAAGGCGATATTATTGTTAGTGCAATAAAAAACGGCAACGAGACGGTTTTTGATGCGGGAAATTCTATCGTTGATTTTATTGATAGCGTAAACAAAGACGAAGAAGTTACTTTTAATTTAATTCGTGGTAGCGAAAATAAGCAAATCACGGTAAAAAGGCAAGTTTATAATATAAACTACGTTAAGTATATGGATAACGAAAAGACTTTGACGTTTTTAAGCGAAGGTGATGCTGATCTAGAAAAGACTGTTATAGACGGGGGGCTTTTAACGCTTGATAGCGAGACGGCGTATATATCATTATATCTTTTTGAAGGAAACGCAAAGAGCGGTTTTTCCGATTGTATGAATTATCTTAAAAAAAGAAACAAAACCAAACTTATACTTGATTTAAGAAATAACGGCGGTGGATTTATGGACGTTTTAGAAAGTATTTCTTCCTATCTCGTTAAATCAAGCGAAAATAAAACGCTTATAGCCGTATCAAAGAATAACGAAAACGAAGAGGATAACTTCTATACAACGGGAAATAATTTTAACGATAATATAATTAAAATCGTTGTTTTGGCAAATGAGAATACCGCCTCTGCTTCAGAGTGCTTAATAGGCGCTATGCTTTATTATAAGACGGCGTTTGATATAAACAACTTGGTTATTGAAAAACATAAAGATAGTAAAACCAACAAAATGATTGCTTCAACTTACGGTAAAGGAATAATGCAAACGACTTATAAAAATTATTTCACAGGGGAAGCAATAAAACTTACTACTGCCGGAATTTTTTGGCCGGACGGAAAAACTTCTATACACGGTAAAGGCATAATCGCAACGGAAGAAAACAGCGTAAACAGAGGCGAAGGGTTAAATCGTGCAATAGAGATTTTATCCTAAAGCGGATAAATAGTTTTCCAGCATAGAATAAATATTTAAGTTTGCGATATTTTTAATAACGGATAAATCAACGGAACGGGAAGAATTTTCTTTTCGTTCTTTATTTTTAAAAAGACCTTTTATAATTGGCGCTAATTTTTCGGGTGGAAGATTTTTTATAGTTTTAACTATATCAAAGTTGTTTTCCTTGATTGAATCAAGAAGCGGAAGAAAATCTTCCCCACCGTATTCTTCTAAAAAAAAGTATAATAAAAATTCTATTATTTCCATAAAAACCACTAACATATTATTATATGTCTTTCATACAATAGATTGTAAAGGAGAGTGTTATGCAAGATTATAATAATAACGATAAAAAGTCTGATATATTTGAAATGGTTAAAAAAATATCAAGTTCGTTTGACGGAAAATCAAATAAAGATTTGTTATCCGCTATTTATACCGAAGCAAAAAAAAGCAAAAAAAACGGCACGCTTTCTAATGAAGAGATTGATAAATTTGCCGTTATATTATCCCCTTTTTTAGATGATAAGCAAGAAAAACTTTTATCTAAAATAGTTGTTGAGTTAAAAAAGATTTAACTTTTGTTTGCAATGGCGGAAATTGCATTTAAGAAAAATGCAATTTCTCTATCGCTGTTTTCAACCGAAAAACTTGCTCTTATTAGCCCACAATTTTCCGTTAAAAGTCTTTTATGTATAAGCGGTGCGCAGTGATACCCCCCACGAACTGCTATGTCGTAGTCGTTATTAAGTATTTCGCTAACTTCAATGCTGTCTGAATTATCTAACTTAAAAGACACGATTCCCGCAGGGTTTTTTTGAGAATAGACCGTTATATTTTTTATTTCTTTAAGCATAGATATAACTTTATCCGTTCGCTTAACAAGTATTTCCGAAAAACTTTCAAAGTTATTTTTAACGTATCTAACCCCTTCAAAAAGCGAGGCGATAGCCGGTAAATTCAACGTTCCGCTTTCTAATTTTTCGGGCAAGTTTTCGGGCTGGTTCGTATTAAACGTTTCCGTTCCCGTTCCACCGAAGGTCAAGGGCGAAATATCAACGTTTTCGTTTATGATAAGAGCCCCGCTTCCCATAATGCCGTATAACCCTTTATGTCCGGCAACGGCAATCATAGAAATTCCGTCTTTAAGTTTAAGTGGTATATGGCCACCACCTTGCGCCCCGTCTATAAGATACAAAAGATTTTTTTCTTTTGCAATTTTTCCGATTGCGTCAATATCCAAACTTTCACCCGTAACATTGGAAACGGAAGTGGTTATAATCATATAGGTTTTATCCGTAACCGCTTCTTTTATTGCTGTTATATAATCGTTATTTTTCGGGCAAACTATTGTAAGAGAGATAAGCCCCAAGTGGTTTAAATGATATAGTGGGCGAAGCACGGAATTGTGTTCTAAACAAGTTGTTATAACGTGCCCGTAAGGCTTTACGGTGCCTAGAATTGCAGTGTTTAACGCTTCGGTGCAGTTTTTTGTAAATATAACCCTGTCGGGATTTGCGTTAAAAAAATCACCCAAAACTTTTCGTGTATCGTAAACGATATTTGCGCCGGTAACAGAAAGCCTATGTCCCGATCTTCCGGGATTTGCAGAGAGATAACGGACTACGTTTTCAACAGTATCGGTAACGCTTCTCGGCTTAAAACCACCGGTTGCGCTATTATCAAAATAAATCATAAAACTCCTTTTAACAAAAAGTATTTTCTTTGAATAGTATATTTTATAGATATTTTTATCTATTTATGCAAAGGAGAAAGATTTTATGGAGTATTTAATCGTTGCCTTTCGTTCAAGAAACGAAACGATAGGCTTTTATAAGTTTTTAAATAGGCTTGGCTATAATGCCGAAGTTGTTAACACCCCGAAAGAAGCAGGGGTTGGCTGTGGGCTTTCAGTTAAGGTCAGCAAAAATATTTACGGCAATTTAAGATATCTTTTAATGAATTTTAACGGAAAATCTTTTGCCGGAATATTTAAGATAACAACGTCAAGGGGCGGGAAAATAGTTCAGCCTGTATAGAATACTTTGCAAATGCTTGTAAAGAAAAGTGCTTTGTGATAAAATAAAATAAATTATGACTAAAGAAAAAGCAAAGGAAATTGTTGAAAGGCTTTCCAAAATTTTTTCAAATAAGCCGGCACTCCACTATACAAGCGAATATGAACTTTTAGTTGCGGTTATTCTTTCGGCACAATGCACGGATGAAAGAGTGAATAAGGTTACTGCCGTTTTATTTGAAAAATATAATACGCCCGAAAAAATGCTTTCACTAAAGCAAGAAGAACTTGAAAAATATATTTATTCGTGTGGTTTTTATCACAACAAAGCAGAACATATTTTAAGTGCTTCAAAGGATATTATAGAAAAGTTTAACGGAAAAGTTCCCGATAATTTAGAAGATTTGCGTTCTCTCTCGGGTGTCGGAAGAAAAACTGCCAACGTTGTTTATAGCGTTGCTTTTCACGGCGATGCTATTGCGGTGGACACGCACGTTTTTAGAGTTTCCAACAGAATAGGATTAACTAAAGAAAAAGACGTTTATAAAACCGAACTTTCTTTAATGAAAATTTTAGATAAAAGCGATTGGTCAAGGGCGCATCACTATTTGATTTACTTGGGCAGAAAATACTGCAAAAGTCAAAAACCCGACTGTGAAAACTGCCCTATAAAAGATAAATGCGAGTATTAGGTGAATTATGTTTGTTGATAGAGCGATTATAACGATTAAAGCAGGCGACGGCGGAAGCGGAATAACTTCTTTTTTGCACTTTAAAGGTAAAGTAGGCGGTGGCCCTGACGGGGGCGACGGCGGAAAGGGCGGAGATATAATTTTCGTTGCCGATAGCCATTTAACGAATCTTTCCGATTATTATTATAAAACTAAATACGTTGCAGAAAACGGAACTCCCGGCGAACCGAAAAAGTGTTACGGTAGGCAGGGACAAGATTTAGTGCTTAAAGTTCCTTTGGGCACGGTTATCAAAGATAGAAAAACGGGAAATATTATTGCCGATATGTTTTCCGACGGGTTCACCAAAACCGTTTTGGTTGGTGGCGAAGGCGGAAAGGGAAATGCAAAGTTTACAAATGCAAGAAGGCATGCTCCGCATTTTTCTCAAACGGGTGAAAAGACGGAAGCAAAGCAAGTTGTTTTGGAACTTAAAACTATTGCAGACGTTGGGCTTTTAGGTTTCCCGAACGTTGGGAAATCAACCCTTTTATCCGTTATAACTTCGGCACGACCAAAGATAGCAAATTATCATTTTACAACGCTTTCCCCAAATCTCGGGATATGCGATTTATACGACAGTAGAATCATGATTGCCGATATTCCGGGGCTTATTGAAGGCGCAAGTGAAGGCGCAGGGCTTGGCACGGAATTTTTGCGCCATATTGAAAGAACGAGAATGCTTATTCACGTTGTTGATATTTCAGGGCAAGAAGATAGAGATGCTTACGAAGATTACGTTAAAATCAATAACGAGTTGAAAAAATATAATAAAGACGTAGCAAAATTAAAGCAAATTATAGTTGCAAATAAATGCGATATGCCTGATTCCAAAGAGAACTTAAAAAAGTTTAAAGAGAAAGTCGGAAGGAAAAAGGTTATTCCTATTTCAGCAATAACGGGTGAAGGAATTGAAGAACTGAAGAAAGAAATGTTTAAGGTTATTTCTACACTTCCTCCGCTTAAACCGCTTGAGTTTGAAGAATTCACTTATGCAAAACCGGAAAAACTTGAATACGAAATTCTTAAGGAAGGCGAAACCTTTGTTATCGTTGGAAGTTTGGTTGACGTGTTAAAGAGAAACGTTGTTATGGACGATATGAATTCTTTAGCATATTTACAAAAGATTTTGAAAGACCGTGGAATAATAGACGAACTTCGCAAGATGGGTGCATCGGAAAAGTCAACTATTATTATAGGTGGAGAAGAGTTTGAATTCATAGATTAATTTTGAGCAACAATTCATCACGATTAACTGCGTTTCTGCTTTGATTTTTGACTTCAATGACCAAAAGGTCTATTTCATCCAAAAATCTTTGCGAGCCTTGTTAATCGTGCGACTTATTACTCAAAAGCAAACGGAAGAGAACCTTTTTCCTTGTCTATTTAGCGACTATGTCTTTAATATTTTGAGCAACAATTCATCACGATTAATAAAAAATAAAGCAGGTGTTAAAATGTTAAATTCCAAACAAAGAAGTAATTTAAGAAGTAAAGCAAGCGTTATAGAACCTATAACGCAAGTTGGTAAACTCGGAATAAACGACGCTTTGATTGATAGTTTAGATAAGGCGATTGAAAAAAGAGAGCTTATTAAAATAACCGTTTTGGAAAATTCCGATTTGGTTCCGAAAGAAGCAGGATTTATTATTGCCGAAAAATTAAAGGCTGAATTCGTTTGTGCTACGGGTAGAAAACTCGTTTTCTACAGAAGAAGCAGTAGCGATAAAGTTAAGCATATAGAATACTAATTTTCTTTTCCGAACAGTAGCGAAAAAGAAGAGAGCAATAAAAACATTATTCCGAAAATAAGATAATAAAGCTTGTAGTAAACAAAAAAGCTCATAACAATTAAAACTATGCCAAACGTTAAAAACCGTTTGGCTTTTTTCTTACTGAAAATATTTTTTAAGGTTGGTTTCGGCCCCGTTTCTTCAAGTAATATGTGGGTATATTTCGGTAAATTGTTTGTTTCTTTAAGTAAAGAATAAATTTCTTTTTTATTTTCTAATTTCAAAAGTTCACCGAACCGAGTAATAAATTTTTCGTTTTCTTGTGAACAAAAAGAAGCGTAGATTAAACACTTATCTTCTTTTTTAAGCATATTGTATGCCTTAAGAATATCCGCTTTAGAAATTCCTTCAAACGAAAAGGCAAAGAAAATCAAGGTATGGTCTTCTTTTATGTAAAGCCCGTTTGGAACTTTAATTACCGTTTTATTTAACGACGTAAATGCTTTTGTAAAAAGGCTATAAGCACTTTGTTTTGACATAAAGTTTAATTCTATAAACAACTCGTCAATATTTTTCGTCTCTTTTACTTTTTGATTTTTTTTGTTTTGAATTTTTCTTCCGAAAAAGTAAAATATAAGCGCAAATAAAAGTGCTGTCGTGATAGATAGCGTTAAAGAAACGTTATATGGAAAAAAACTTAAAAACAGAGCAAGGGAAAGCACGAAAAAGAAAAACGTAGAAAGCGACAGATTGAGAAAGAGAGCAAGTGAAAATTTTTTCATAAAACCACCATATTGCTTTTTTAACGATTATTCCCCAATTTAAGCTATTTATACCTTAAAAAGAGATTGATTTTATAGCGATTCTGTTTTATAATAAAAATATGGAAAGGATAGGCATATTCGGGGGCACGTTTAACCCCGTTCACAGCGAACATATCGTTATAGCAACAAAAGCCGTTGAAAAATTAAACCTTGATAAATTGTTTATTATGCCAACAAATATTTCACCGCATAAAAAGGGGAATATTGCAAGTGCACAAGATAGGTTTAATATGCTTAAACTTGCCTTCAAAGATAATAAAAAGATAGAAGTATCCGATTTTGAAATTAAAAACGGCGGTGAAAGTTTTACCTATATAACTGTGGAACACTTTAAAAAAATTTATCCCGATAGCGAATTGTTTTTAATATGCGGTGCGGATATGTTATCGGACTTTAAAAGATGGAAATATCCCGAAAGAATTTTAAGCGTTTGTTCACTTTGCGCTTTCGGTAGAGAAGATTATATAATAGACGAAAAAGAACACGATTATTTTATAAAAACTTTTAATAAGGACTATACGCTACTAAACAATAAGGGCAAAAAAGTTTCGTCCACGAGAATAAGGGTTTATTCTGCGCTCGGTTTAAGTATAGACGGTATGACCGATTGTAAAGTTATAGAGTATATAAAAGATAACAATTTATATAAGGGCGATAAATATTTTGAATATGCAAAATCCGTTTTGCCGATAAAAAGATTAACGCATACGGCAGAAGTCGTTATCAAAGCAAGCAGTAAAATAAGAGAACTTTCTTTGGATAGCGAAAAGGTTACAACGGCTTGCGTTCTTCACGATATAGCAAAGTATCAAAAGGTTGAAGACTATCCTGAATTTAAATTAGAAGCCGGTGTTCCGGAACCTGTTGTTCACGCTTTTTTGGGTGCATATATTGCAGAAAAAGTGCTTAAAATAGAAGATAGCGAAATTATAGATGCTATAAGGTATCACACGTCCGGAAAAGCAAATATGACTAAGCTTTCAAAACTTTTATTTACCGCCGATATGGTAGACGAAACGAGAAGTTACGAAGGTGTGGAAAAACTCCGTGCTTATTTTGAAGAAAGTTTGGAAAAGGGCTTTATAGAGTGTTTAAAAGAAGAGATGGTGCATTTAATAAACAAAAAGCAACCTATCTATATTGAAACGCTTAACGCTTATAAATATTACGTAAAGGAATAAATTATGGAATCAAAAGAATTTGCAAAAAAAATAATTGATATTTTATCTAACCATAAGGCAGAAGATATTTTGCTTATGAACGTTAAAGAAAAGTCTTCCGTATGCGACTATTATATAGTAGCAAGCGGAAGGTCAACAACGCACACACGTTCTCTTTGTGAAGACGTTGATGCCGAAATGGATAAGGAAGGTTTTGCACCTATCCGTAGAGAAGGCGAAAGAGAAGGTAGATGGATAGTTATGGATTACGGCGACGTTTTAGTTCACCTTTTCAACGATGAAACGAGATTGTTTTATCATTTGGAAAAAGTTTGGGATGACGGTAAAAACGTAGAAAAGTTTTAATCTTTTTTAACTAAAATCCTATCAACTTCATCAGGATTTATTTCTATGCTTTTTATCGGTTTTTTGGGTTTGGGCGCTATGTATTGTTTTCTTTTTTCTTTATAGAAAAATTTTTGGTCAAACATTAAAAAAAGTGCTTTTATTCCCAACGTTATAATAACGGAAACAAGAAAGAAAAGTATAAGAAAAACAAGGCCTAAAAATATTTCTTTCGTTTGAACAGAAGAAAGAATTAAATTCATAGTTTTTTTATAGCATAAGAAAATAAAAGTTTATAATGTTTTTATGTTGAAAAAAGGGAGAAAAGATGAAAAAATTATTGCGTAGTGGTGAAGATATTAAAATGTTAACCGACGGAAACGAAAACGAAGGGTTTGACAATGCGTTGCTTTCCGACTTGGCACTTTTATTAAATTCTACCGTTAAAGATATTAAAGAAGATTGCTACCTGTATCAAATAAAAAAATTTTTTAGTAAAATCAGCGATGTTAACGTCCGCTTTGACGTTACCAATAGCGAAATAGAAAAGCAACTTGTAAATTGCGAAAATTTAAATTTAGGGGACGTTTTGATTTCCCCCGTTTATCTTGCTACTTGCAATAAAATCTCAAAAAAGAACGATTTTAACACGCACTATTCCGTTATAATAGATTTTCCTTTCGGGGAAAGTGATTTTAACACGAAAAAAGTTGCCGTTAAAGATTGTAAAAAATTCGGGGTTAACAGTATAACGGTAACGCTTCCGTCCGTTTTAGCACTTCCGGAAAGAATAAAAGAATTCAAAAAGCAAACGAAAAAAATCGGGGTTATGGCAGATATTCCTATAGGCGTAGCATTAAACGCAAGTGATATGACTGAAGACAGAATTAAAGACGCAGTTAAAATTGCCGATAAAACCAAGGTTGATTTTATAACCTTTATTTTCGGGGAATCAAGCCATGATGTTATAATCAAGAAGATGAAACTTGCTTCAAAATACGCAAACAAAAAAATTATCAACGTGCTGGGTAATATTGATAGAGCCGATATCGTTGGCAACCTTATAAAATTAAACGTGAACACTATTTATACGCCTTTTGCACACGATATTGCAAAGGAAATTATTGAAAGATTTAAGGTAACGAAGATTAAAGTTTTTTAGTTTGCTTTACATATCTTGTTGATAAGTATATAATATATTTAGTAGATAAATAATTCTTTGGGGGCGGGGTGAAATTCCCCATCGGCAGTAAAGTCTGCGAGCCGAAAGGCTGATTTGGTTAATTTCCAAAACCGACGGTATAGTCCGGATGGGAAAAGAATTATCTTTTTTTGCGTTAGTATGCCCCCAAATTGTTGGAGGCTTTTTTTATGGGTAATATAACTGAAACAAAAAAGATTGTTGGCACGGCTATTTTTTCCGCCCTCTCTTTTGCTGTTTCGTTTTTGGAATTTTCCGTATTTCCGCAAGTCGGCTTTTTAAAGCTTGATTTTTCAAACGTGTTCACGCTTTTAGGCGGGTTTATCTACGGGCCCGTAAGTGCCGTTATCATTTCACTCGTTAAAGAACTTTTATGTTTAACAAAATCTTCGTCAGGCGGAATAGGCGAACTTGCAAATTTTGTTTTAACGCTTTCTTTCGTGCTTATTCCCACAATTATTTACCGCTATAAAAAGGGATTCAAAATCGTTGTTATAACTTTAATTATAGGTTCGCTTTTTCAATCTTCTTTGGGGCTTATAGCAAACAGATTCGTGCTTCTGCCTTTTTATTTAGGTAATAGCGCAAAAGATTTTTTTAACAGTTTTTGGTATTTGATTTTATTGTTTAATATTATTAAAACGGTGGCTATAAGTTTACTTACAATCGTTTTATATAAAAGAATTAAGTTTATTATTCAAAAAATTTAATTTACATTTTAAGGTTGTCATTATATAATAGAACTATGGAATATATTTCAAACTCGGCACAAGATACTATAAAAATTGCCGAAGAATTTTCTAAAACGCTTAAAAGTGGCGACGTAGTATTGCTTTCGGGCGACTTGGGTGCAGGTAAAACCGTCTTCGTTAAGGGCGTTTGCAAAGGTTTTAATATATCAGATCCCGTAACAAGCCCGACTTATGCTTATCTTAACGTTTACGGCGATTACGTTTATCACTACGATTGTTATAGGCTTTCCTGTGGGGAAGACGCTTTAATGCTCGGCTTAACCGATTATTTTAACGGAAACAACGTTTGCATAATAGAGTGGAGTGAAAATATTATTGACGTGCTTCCCGCTAACACGAAAAAAGTTATTATAGAAAAGATAGATGAAAACACAAGGAAAATAATATTATGAACTATCTTGCGATAGATACAAGCGGAAGCAACTTGACGGTTATAATTGAATATAAAGGAAAGAAAGAAGTTTTTTTTAACGTAGACTGCGGTGTCAATCACTCGGTTATGATTATGCCGAAAATTGAAGAACTTAAAGAAAAGTTAAATGCCGATTTTAGCGAGTTGGATTTTGTTGCTGTGGTTATCGGGGCAGGTTCTTTCACTGGGATAAGAATAGGTCTATCAACGGCAAAGGCGATATGTTTTGCATATTCGCTTCCTATTCTCTCTATAACTTCTTTTGATACCATTGCATATAATACAAAGAAAGCAAATAAGTTAGCCGTTATAGACGCAAAACACGATAGTTATTACGTATGTGGATATAATGGCAACAATATAACGAAAGAGCCTTCTTTTATAGGTAAAGAAGAATTAACTTTGCTCTCTAAAGAATACGATTTGGCGTCTAATGAAGATATAGAAGGATTTAACGTTGAAGTTGTTGATATATGCCAAGGGTTAATAAATGCCGTAGAGAATAAAGAGAGCGAAAAGACTTTTGATTTGGAAAGCGTTTCTGCACTTTATATAAGAAAAAGTCAAGCAGAGGAAGGCAGATGACTTATTGCTTATTAAATGAAGACGATGCAATAAAAATCTATAATATAGAAGAAAAAAGTTTTTCCGACGGGTGGAATATTGAGCAAATCGTTTCCGCTTTTGAAAACGGCAGATATTTTGCCTACGGGGCTTTTGATAAAGAAGTGGCTGTCGGGTTTATCGGCTTTTCCATTTCCCTTGATACGGCTGATATTGAAACGATTTGCACTGTTCCCGAATATAGGAAAAGGGGAATTGCAAAAGAACTTTTTTTAAAAGCACAACAGTTTCTTAAAGATAACGGAGTTACTAAAATTTTTTTAGAAGTCAGGGAAAGCAATATTCCGGCAATAAACTTATATAAGGCAAACGGCTTTAATAAAATTTCTATAAGAAAAAAGTATTATAGTGACGGCGAAAACGCAATCGTTATGAACAAGGAGATTTAAGTATATCAAACAATTTAGAATATACTAAAGAACCGCTACTGTTTTTGCACGGCTATCTATCCGATAGCAAAATTTTTTATAAACAAATTAAATATTTTGAAAAGTTTTTTAACGTTTATACGCTTGATTTAAAGGGTTTCGGTGAAAATAAAAATATGGAATACCCGTATTCGCTTGACGACTATTGTGTGGACGTAAAAAACTTTATAGAAAAAAATCATATCGTAGGCACTAACGTTATAGCGCACTCCTTCGGGGGGCGGATAGCGATAAAACTTTCATCTGAAAACGAAAGGATTTTTTCTAAAATCGTATTGACCGGAAGCGCAGGGCTAAAGCCAAAAAGAAATATAAAATACAGAATAAAAAGAGCCGTTTTTAAGTTCTTAAAATTATTTATAAAAAAAGAAAAGTTAACGGCGTTTTATTCAAAAGATTATAATTCTTTATCGCCAGTTATGAAAGAAAGTTTTTGTAAAATAGTTAACGAACATTTAGACGATAGATTAAAATATATAAAAAATAAAACTCTGATAATAAACGGAATAAGCGACAAAGAGACGCCCGTTTATTTGGCAAAAAGGCTTAATAAAGGAATTGTTAACAGTTCACTTAAGATTATAAAAGGTGGGCATTTTGTCTTTATTGATAGCCCTTACGAGTTTAACAGGGAGGTAGGAGAGTTTTTGCTCTCAAATTAAAAATGTTTTCAACGCCACAAATTTTAGTTATGTTGGGAATCAGTATTCTTAGCGGAATATTGCTTCTCTACTGTTCAATGAAATTCTTGCTTGTTTTCCAACTTGGCGGATATAGGTTTGAAAAGTATTTTAAATGGCTTAACAACAGCGAAACACCGTATAAAGCAAGGCTTTCGCTTTTATGCCTTTTAGGGTTTATGTTCTTTTGCGTTATCGGGGTTGCTTTTTTGCCGATATATCCGAACGAAAACGTAAATTGTTATTTTGGGTTCGTTGCTTATATCGTATTCTTATCGGTATTCATTAACACGGAAAAAAGCGTCAATGCAAAAGTCCCATTAAAAATCACAAAAAGGCTTTTTAGGCTTATTTTAACCTACATTGTTTTCTTAATAGGCGCTAATTTTGGGTTAATGTGCTTATTAAACGTTATTGCCGGCGCAATAGACGATAATATCGTGTCTGTCTTAAGATTCTCTATTATTTGCTTTATTCCGTTTATAATACCGTATATTTTATTTATTGCATATTGTTTTAACGAGCCTTTTGAATATATTATCAGAGAACATTATATCAAGAGGGCAAAGAAAAAGATACAAAACGCAAACGTTATAAAGATAGGTATTACGGGTAGTTATGGAAAAACTTCCGTTAAAGAAATTTTAAAAACTATTTTACTTCAAAAGTATAGGGTTTTGGCAACGCCATGCTCGTATAATACGCCTATGGGGCTTGCGAAAACAATCAATAAACTTGACAGTTCGCATGACGTTTTTATTGCAGAAATGGGTGCCCGTTGCGTTGGAGATATAAGAGAACTTGCTATGATGGTTAAACCGCAATACGGCGTTTTAACAGGCATAAACAATCAACATTTAGAGACGTTTAAGACTATAGAACATACAAAAAATACTAAGTATGAATTGATTGAAAATCTAACCGAAAACGGGGTTGCTTTTTTCTCTTCCGATAACGTATACACAAACGAGCTTTTTGATAAATGTGATATAAATAAAGTTAAGGCAGGGTTAAACGGCGAAAACAATTTCGTTACTGCCGAAAATATTAAAGTAACGACTTCCGGAACGAATTTTGATTTGGTTATCGGCGGAAAAGAGAAGATAAATTGTTCAACAATTTTACTCGGTTCATACAGTATAAAGAATATATGTATGGCATCTGCCGTTGCCTATAAAATGGGTATGACCATTGAAGAAATTGCAGAAGGTATAAACAGAATTCAATCAATAGGTCATAGGCTTGAAATCGTAAAAAACAATAAGAATATCGTTTTAATAGACGATAGTTATAATTCTAACGAAGAAGGCGTTAAGGCGGCGATGGAAGTTATTGATATGTTCCCGGGAAGAAAAATTGTTTTAACCCCGGGCATGGTTGAACTCGGAAAATCGGAAAACACGGTTAACTTTGAATACGGAAAACTTTTGGCAAGCCACGTCAATAAAGTTATCGTTATCGGTAAGCATAACGCCACAATGATAATAAACGGATTGCTTGAAGGTGGCATGAAAAAAGAAGACATTATCTTTGCAAAGAATTTAACCAAAGGTAACGACGAGCTTAACGGTATCATGATGGAAGGGGACGTTATTCTTTTTGAAAACGATTTACCTGATAATTATAACTAAAGAAAAATAAAAAAATCAAAGCACCAAAGAAAGCAAAATTTCGGAGGTGTTTTTTTAATGAAAAATATTGCTGTTTTTTTTGGCGGAACGACTGTTGAACACGATATTTCGTGTATAACGGGGGTTATGACTTTGCACACTTTAGATAGAGCATTGTATAATCCTATTCCCGTTTATATAGCGGAAGACGGTGTTTGGTGGACGGGAAGCGAACTTTTTGAAATAGAAAATTTTAAAAATCTAAATTATAAAAAACTATTTAGAGTAACCTTAAAAGAAGGCGACAACAAATTTTTAATATATAAAGGTAAAAGATTAAAAGAGATAGGTGCAATATACTGCGCAATAAACTGTATGCACGGGGCACGTGGGGAGGACGGAAGTTTAGCAGGACTTTTGAACTTTTATACTATTCCGCTTGCGTCCCCGAACTTGATTTCTTCGGGGATTGCGATAGATAAAGATATAACCAAAAAGGCATTAAAGGGGATAGGAGTTAAAACGTTAAGCCAAAAGGTTATAAAATCGGAAAGAGAAATTTTATCTGTTAAAGATAAAATAAAATATCCCCTGTTGATAAAACCGGCTCAACTCGGTTCAAGTATAGGTATAGAAAAAGCGTTATCTAAAGAAGAGTTTATCGGTGCGTGCAGAAGCGTGTTTAGATATGATAAAAAAATTATCGTTGAACCTTATCTGCAAAACATAATAGAAATAAACTGTTCTGCCTATCAAGACGAAGCGGGTAGTATTATCGTTTCGGAGTGCGAAAGGCCGTTATACAAAGGGGATATACTTTCGTTTGACAATAAGTATAAAGAAGGGGAAAGGGAATTTCCTGCAAAAATAACAAAAGACGTTTCGTTAAAGATAAAAGAAATAACGAAGAAAGTTTATAGTGAACTTGATTTTAGCGGAATTATACGAATTGACTTTTTTGTTAAAGATAAAGAAATTTTCGTTAACGAAATAAATTCCGTTCCAGGTTCGCTTGCGTATTATCTGTTCTCTAAAACGTTAAAAGAATTTTCAAAAGTTATAACGTCGGTTATAATGAGTGCCGTTAAAGATTATTCAAAGCAAAGCACGTTAAAGAGAGAATATAAAACGTCAATATTATCTTTTGAAGGAAGTAAAGGCCCAAAACAATTGAAAAATTAAAAAAAATATGTTAAAATACTCCTTGAAAATAAATGGAGAAACTTATGGAAAAAATTAAAATGAAAACCCCGCTCGTTGAAATGGACGGGGACGAAATGACACGAATTCTTTGGAAATGGATTAAAGAAATTTTAATTGAACCTTTCGTAGATTTAAAGACGGAATATTACGATTTGGGGTTGGTTGAAAGGGATAAGACGGACGATCAAGTTACCGTTGACAGCGCAAACGCAACGTTAAAATACGGCGTTGCGGTTAAGTGTGCTACCATAACGCCAAATGCCCAAAGAGTAGAAGAATATAATCTTAAAAAAATGTATAAAAGCCCTAACGGAACAATCAGGGCAATTCTTGACGGAACCGTTTTCCGTGCGCCTATTTTAATCAAAGGAATAACACCGTATATTCCTACGTGGACGAAACCTATAGTTATAGCCCGTCACGCATACGGCGATATATATAAGGCAGTAGACGGAAGGGCAGGCGAAGGTAAAGCAGAACTTGTTTATACCGATAAAGACGGAAAAGAAGTTAGACAAACGGTTTTTGATTTTAACGGTGACGGCGTTGTTATGGCAATGCACAATACCGATAAATCTATAAAGAGTTTTGCACGTTCTTGCTTTAATTATGCACTTGATATGAAGATGCCACTTTGGTTTTCTACAAAGGATACCATTTCAAAGGTATATGACGGCAACTTTAAGGCAATCTTTAATGAAATATACGAGAGCGAATATAAAGAGAAGTTTGAAAAAGCCGGTATAGAATATATGTATACGTTGATTGACGACGTTGTTGCAAGAATAGTTAGATCTAACGGCGGAATCGTTTGGGCTTGCAAGAACTATGACGGCGACGTTATGAGTGATATGGTTGCAACGGCATACGGCAGTTTGGCTATGATGACTTCCGTTTTGGTTTCACCGTCCGGTAACTATGAGTATGAAGCCGCTCACGGCACTGTAACAAGGCACTATTATAAATATAGAAACGGTGAAGAAACCTCAACAAACCCTGTTGCAACGATATTTGCTTGGACGGGTGCACTCAGAAAACGTGGTGAACTTGATAATCTTTCGGATTTAGTAAACTTTGCATCAAGGCTTGAAAAGGCAACGATTGATACCATTGAAAATGGCGAAATGACGGGTGATTTGGTTGGCTTGTTTAAGAGTGAAACCGTTACGCCAAAGAAGTTAAATACAGAGGATTTCTTAAAAGCAATCGCTAAAAGAATTTAAGAGTAAAATTTAATTTTATATAAAAATTAAAAAAAGGAGAACTGCTGTTCTCCTTTTATGTTTTTTTCCTTGTCATTCTGAGATGAGCCTTTATAACGGACAAGCGAAGAATCTCTTTTTATAAAAGAAATCAAAAGTTTTTTGTGTTAAGGGACTGAAACTGTTTTCCGAATCCGTTTCTTGTCCCTTAACAATCCCTAACTTCCGAAAACTCCTCAAAACCCCTAGCCCCTTACTCTTTAAGGGGAAACTTTTTATAGGTATAAATATATATACCTGTCATTCTGAGATGAGCCTTTATAACGGGCAAACGAAGAATCTCATGCTTTTAGAGATTCCACGGCAACAACGTTGCCTCTGAATGACAAGGTTTGATATTTATGTCATTCTGAGACGGACTTGTATAACGGACAAGCACGGAATCTCTTTTAATAAAAGACAAGCAAAAGTTTTTAATAATAAGGGACAGGGGTAAACTCTTTTCCGAAGTCGTTTTACCCCTATCCCTTAACCTAACCCCTTTCTCAAACTCCTCAAAACCCCTAGCCCCTTAATCTTTAAGGGGAAACTTTTTATAGGTATAAATATATATACCTGTCATTCTGAGATGAGCCTTTATAACGGGCAAACGAAGAATCTCATGCTTTTAGAGATTCCACGGCAACAACGTTGCCTCTGAATGACAATGTTTGATATTTCTGTCATTCTGAGACGGGCTTATATAACGGACAAGCGAAGAATCTCAAAAGAGATACTTCAATAGTCCATCAAGTAAGTCGGTTCAGTATGACATGTTTATTTGTCATACCGAGCGAAGCGAGTGTATCTATTTAAACACTTTTTAAAAAGTAAAAGGCACTTTTTTAAGTGCCTTTTTTATAAATCAACTATTAAATTCTAGTTATTGATTTTATAACGATAGGTTCGTCGGGAATATCGTCATACCCACTCCAACTGTGTGTGTTTTCGTTACTAATCCATTCGGCAACTTTCATACTCTCTTCATCAATAATCTTTCCGAAACCGGCATATTCGCCGTCAAGATAATCACAAGGAGCAACGCATATAAAAAACTGCGTGGTCGCAGAATCTTTAATAAACGTTCTTGCCATTGAAATAGTGCCCTTAACGTGCTTTATAGGATTATTAACTCCGTTAGAACTAAATTCTCCTTTTATCGGTGCATAAGTTGCTTTTTTATCTTTTATACCCGGCTCGTCATCTGTGAAGCCTCCGCCTTGAATCATAAATCCCGGTATTACTCTATGAAATATTGTTCCAGAATAAAACCCTTCGTCAACGTATTTTAAAAAGTTTTTTGCCGAAATAGGTGCAGTTTCTTCGTCAATAAATAAATCCATGTGTTTGCCGTTTCTTAATTCTATTCTTACGTTTGCCATATAATACCTCCTATATATTATTATTGTATCATATCTTTTTTATACTTTCAATAGAAAAAATAAAAGCGCATCAAAACTAATGCGCTTTATCTTTTAATTTTTTCTCCAAACCATTTTGTTAACTATTCCAACGTATGATTGAATAATCTTAACAACTTTATTTGAAACGTTTGTATCAACGTAATCAGGAACAGGGATTCCTAAATCACCGTTTTCGTTCATACTAACCGCCGTTTCAACTGCTTGTGCAACCCCGTTTCCGTCTATACCTGCTATTATAAAGCAAGCTTTATCAATGGCTTCCGGCCTTTCGGTTGACGTTCTAATACATACTGCCGGGAAAGACTTTCCTATGCTTGTATAATAACTGCTTTCTTCAGGCAACGTTCCGCTATCGGAAACAACTGCAAAAGCGTTCATTTGCAATTTGTTGTAATCTATAAACCCTAAAGGTTCGTGATTTATAACTCTCTTATCAAGTTTGAATCCGGATGCTTCCAAACGTTTTCTTGACCTTGGGTGGCAAGAATAAAGTATCGGCATATCATATTTTTCGCAAAGTTTATTGATTGAAGTAAACAAAGATAAAAAGTTCTTTTCGGTATCAATATTCTCTTCTCTGTGAGCAGAAAGTAAAATATATTTTTTCGGCTCTAATTTCAATCTTTCCAACACGTCGGATTTTTCAATCTTATCAATATTTTTAGAAAGAACTTCCGCCATAGGGCTACCCGTAACGTAAACACGTTCTTTAGGAAGTCCACACTCGTGCAAATATTTTCTTGCATGTTCGCTATACGCCAAATTAATGTCTGAAATAATATCTACTATTCTACGGTTTGTTTCTTCAGGCAAACACTCGTCCTTACAACGGTTACCGGCTTCCATGTGGAAAATCGGAATATGAAGCCTTTTAGCACCGATAACGGAAAGGCAAGAATTTGTATCCCCCAAAACCAAAACGGCATCAGGTTTTAATTCAGCCATCAAGTTATAACTTAAAGAAATAATATTACCCATAGTATCGCCGAGCGTATCACCAACGGCGTTTAGATATATATCAGGATCTTTTAGCCCTAAATCCTTAAAGAATATACCGTTTAAATTATAGTCATAATTCTGACCTGTATGAACCAACAGCGTATCAAAATATTTTCTGCATTTATTGATAACTTCACAAAGCCTAATAATTTCAGGGCGAGTGCCAACGGTTATCATAAGTTTAATTTTTCCGTTATTCTTAAAATTAACTTTTTCCATTTTTATTTCCTATTTGGTTTTCTTTAATTCGTCTTGTATATATTGAAGGGATGCGATTTTTGCTTTAACTTGTTCTATGTTCAATAACTCTGTATTGTTTGAATTGAACTCCGTCAAAACGTTTCTCTTTTCGTCGCCTTCTTTAAAGAATTTATCGTAGTTAAGCCCACGGTTATCTGCAGGAACACGATAGAAGTTGCCCATATCAACTGCTTTAGCGCATTCTTCGTTAGTAAGCAAAGTTTCATACATTTTTTCGCCGTGGCGAATACCTATAACTTTGATATCTTCTTTTTTACCACCGAATAATTCACAAACGGCTTCTGCTTGTGTTTTAATAGTGCAAGCAGGTGCTTTTTGAATCAAAAGGTCTCCGTTTTCGCCGTGTTCAAAAGCAAATAAAACAAGGTCTACGGCTTCTTCCAAACTCATAATAAATCTTGTCATACTAGGTTCGGTTAATGTTATAGGTTGATTATTTCTTATTTGATCAATCCAAAGTGGAATAACGGAACCACGGCTACACATAACGTTGCCGTATCTCGTGCAACAAATTTTCGTATTACCTGAATTTCTTGATTTAGCAATAGCAACCTTTTCTTCAATAGCCTTCGTTATTCCCATTGCGTTTATAGGATATGCCGCCTTATCCGTTGAAAGACATATAACCGATTTAACGTTTGCTTCTATTGCTGCCGTTAAAACGTT
>JAZLMT010000090.1:0-24822 GCA_045598745.1 Christensenellaceae bacterium | reverse complement strand
GAACTTTAATTCCAAGCCTTTTAGCATTTGAGTCTCTGCCGTTCTTTGTTGAACCACCACCTTTGTGGTGAGCAAATAATCTAAATAATATCATATTCTCCCTCCTCCTATTTAGCAGCGATTTCTAAAATCTTTACTGCTGTGAAAGGTTGCCTATGACCTTGCTTTTTCCTTTCATTCTTCTTTGCCTTATACTTAAAGACGATAATCTTTTTATCTTTGCCTTGAGCAGTGATTTCGCCGATAGCCTTATAAGACTTAACCTTATCTGCAACTAATATACCCTTCTTTTCATCGGATACCATTAAAACTGCAAATTCAACCTTGTCGCCAACGTTACCGTCAAGTTTTTCAAACTTAATTGTAGCGCCGACTTCTGCCTTGTACTGTTTAGAACCGTTTTCTACGATTGCGTACATATTTGCCTCCGTTAAAGTACTCGCCGAATTTGATTTTGGGGTGGATTGCTCGCTTATAATAACCCCATTCGTGCGGTCTTTAGTTATTTTACAGTAATATTTAATAATTGTCAAATATTTTTAGCATAATTTTTATATTTTTACTTAAACTATTTTTACAATAAAAAGGAGATTTATGAAAAACAAAAAATATAACGAAAAAGCGATAACAGACGTTTATAAAAATGCACATATTGCTCTACAAAGTATTTCAAACGTTCTTCCTAAAGTTGAAAACAACAACTTAAAAGACGAACTTAAATTAGAATACGAAGGGTATGAGAAACTTATCGGCGAAATTTCAAGTTTTATGAAGAAAGAAAAAATCAAGCCGAAAGATATTGGCTTTTTTAAGAAGGCTATGCTTTGGAGTTCTATCAATATGAAAACTTTGATGAACAACAGCAAAAACCAAATTTCCGAAATGATGATAAACGGAACGGTTATGGGCATAAACGAACTTACTGCTATGCACAACGAAAAAGAAAAACTTGACGAGGGCGTTTTTGAATTTGTTGATAAACTTCTTTCTTTAGAAGAAGGCTATGAAGATAGACTTAAAAAGTATCTTTAATTTCAAAAAGCAGTCAAAAGCAAATGAAAAAAGGTGCGATATTTCGCACCTTTTTATCTTTATTAAAACTTATTTAGCCTTTTTTGCCGTAGGCTTCTTTGCCGTTGATTTTTTTGCAGTTGACTTCTTTGCTGTTGGCTTCTTTACTAAAACTTTCTTTAATTTAGCAAATCTCGGAAGCCCGTCTTCTTTTTTCAATCCGCATTCGCCTTGAATAAGCGGAAGTGCATAGTCAACAAACTTCTTTGAAATACCTGTTCCGTTATTTGTTATCCAAGCAAGCGGAACCGTCTTTTCGGTATTTGCTGCAAGTTCAAGCGGTAAAAGAGTATATTCGCAAACGTATTCTTTACCTGCCTTTCTCTTATAGCAAACCATCTTATCGGTTTCACCTTTAACGGCTGCCTTAACTGCTTGTCTACCTGCTTCAAATGTTTCGTCAATATCCGTTTTAGAAGCACAGTGAGCAGCGCATCTTTGCATTAAAGATAATTCAACTGCCCTTGTCTTAAATCCTGTTTCTTCTTTGATAAGATTTGCAAGGCTTGCTGCAACACCACCGAGTTGTGCGTGGCCGAAGCTGTCTCTCGCACCCGTCTTACCTAAAACTTCAGCTATAAGTTCACCCTTCTTATTATGTATACCTTCTGAAACCATTGCAATACACTTATTGCCGTTTTTAGCACAAACTTCTTTAACGTCTTTAACAAACTTCTTAACGTCAAAATCAACTTCTGGCAAATAGAATAAATCTGCGCCTAATCCCTTTGCGTTAGCAAGTGCGCCGGCTGCCGTAAGCCAACCTGCGTTTCTTCCCATTGCTTCTATAATACAAACCATCGGTGTATCATAAACTTTAGCATCAAGATTGATTTCCATAACAGACGTTGCAATATACTTTGCAGCAGAAGCAAATCCCGGGCAGTGATCAGTTCCGTATAAGTCGTTATCAATAGTCTTTGGAACACCGATAACGTTCATATCGTAACCTGACTTTGCCATATACTTACTTATCTTGTTGCAAGTATCCATTGAATCGTTTCCGCCGTTATAGAAGAAATAACGAATATTATATTTCTTAAATACTTCTAATAACTTTTTGTAATCAGTATCGTCAACTTTAGCATCTTTAAGTTTATATCTAACTGAACCGAGTGCTGAAGACGGTGTATTCTTTAATAACTTTAATTCTTCAATATCTTCTTTGCCGATATCGTAAAATTCTTCGTTAAGAATACCTCTGATACCGTGTGCTGCACCGTATACAGCAGTAATGCTCTTTGTCTTTAACCCTTCAATAAAAACGCCTGCTGCGCTTGCGTTGATAACTGAAGTCGGACCACCTGATTGTGCAAACATTAATGCACCAACTAAACCTTTCATTTTATTTCTCCTTTATGTGAAATATATATATTTTTTTATAAACTCAACGTATGTGCAATATTATACAGTTCGGTATCAAAAGTTGATTTTGCCTTTCCTACTTCTTCAAACGGAACGGTGATAACTTTATTATCCTTAATTCCTATTGCACAACTGTCTTTATCGTCTTTAAGCAGTTCCACTGCCTTATATCCGAATCTTGCTGCCAAAACTCTGTCTTGCATGTTAGGTGAACCACCCCTTTGAATATATCCAAAGTTATTTACTTTAACCGAAATGCCACTCTTTTCTTGAATATACTTTGCAATTTCGTCACGATTACCTGCGCCTTCTGCCAAAACTATCATATTTGAAGTTTTGCCACGCAAATAACTCTTTTTAATTTGTGATGCAATATCGTCTAAATTATAAGGGACTTCCGGCACCAAAACGTATTCGGCACCACCGGCAACACCTGCATAAAGCGCAATGTCCCCGCAATTTCTTCCCATAACTTCTAAAAGTGAAACTCTATCGTGCGAGTGCATTGTATCACGCAAATTGTTGATTGCCCATAACACTGTGTTAACTGCCGTATCAAATCCAACGGTA
Organism: Christensenellaceae bacterium; assembly: GCA_045598745.1. Taxonomy (GTDB): domain Bacteria; phylum Bacillota; class Clostridia; order Christensenellales; family Borkfalkiaceae; genus UBA1259. The sequence continues at coordinate 21,816 of JAZLMT010000090.1, read as the reverse complement.
TAATCGGTATAAGCAAGATCGTTATCAATTGTTCCCGGAATACCCATAACCTTAATACCAAAGTTTTTAGAGAGTTCTGCAGCACCCCTAAACGTTCCGTCACCACCGATAACAACAAGCCCTTTTATTCCGTAAGCCGAAAGTGCTTCATAGGCTTGCCTTTGAACTTCTACGTCTCTGAATTCAGGGCATCTTGCAGTCTTTAAAAAAGTTCCGCCTTTATGAATCATATCTGAAACGGAACGGGTTCCGAGCCTTGAAATTTCGCCCTTGACTAAACCTGCGTATCCCCTTTCAACGCCATAAATATCCATATTAAAATTAAGTGCGGTTCTAACGACGGCTCTAATACAAGCATTCATTCCCGGAGCGTCGCCACCACTGGTTAACACTGCTATTCTTTCCATAACGATTCTCCTAATTTTTCTATAAAATATTTTATCACAATTATAGACAATTTTCCACTGTTTTGTAGTGATTTTTTTTACTTTTTTGCACTATTTTTTGATTATTTTACTATACTTTTTTCGTAAAGAAAACAACACCCTTATCGCCAACTATATTTTTAAGTTCACAAATAAGTGCCTCACATTTTCTAACGCTTAAATGCGTTGAATATTTTTTGCCGTCTATTGCCAAAATTGCTTCTATATCTCCCTCGTAACTTTCTAAAATATCCAAAACCTTGTCAATGGTTTCCTGTTTATTTTCGGGGAGAATAATTCCAACGAACTCTTTTTCTCTCGGTGCGTTTTTAACTTCTATTTCTTCAATAGAAAGTTTTTCTATATTTTCTGCAAGAATTTGCGGAATACCATCTTTTATCTGTGTCTTTCCCGTTATCTTTACGATTGAATCAACTGCCAAAACGTTTCTTGCGTTTTCAAACACTTTAGGGAAAACTATAACTTCTATTTGCCCGTAAACGTCCTCTACAGTCATAAACGCCATTATTTGCCCGCTCTTCGTTTGAAGCCTTTTGAATTCACTTATTATTCCGCCCATCGTAACACGTTCGTTTTCTTTTATTTCGGTATAAGTTTTTGTTCCTTCTTCGTCTTCTTCAAAGTATGATAAAACGCTCGTGTTAAAGGTAAAGTTTTCAAATTGCTTTGTATAGTCTTCAAGCGGATGCCCCGATAAATATATCCCCAAAACCGATTTTTCAAGCGAAAGTTTTTCTTTTGAATCAAATTCAGGTAAATCAGGATACTCTAACTTCAGCCCTTCGTCTTCATCTAAAAACGTTCCGAATAAACTGATTTGCATGCTGTTCTTTTTTTGCTCTGCCGTTGAAACTCTATCCATATAGTCTTGATATACTGCTATATAACATTTTCTGTTTATATTAAAGCAATCAAAACTACCTGCTAATATTAAACTTTCAACCAACCTTTTATTTAGGTTTAGAGTGATTGCACGGTTTATAAAATCTTCAAAAGAAGTGAAATCTCCGTTTTTATTTCTTTCTGCAATTATGTCGTTAATAACGTTTAGCCCAACGTTTTTAAGCCCAACTAATCCAAACCTTATTCCACCGTTTTCGCAAGAGAATTCTGCCTTACTCTTATTTATATCAGGTGGCAAAACCTTGATATTCTTCGTCTTTAAGTAATTTAGATATTTAGAAAGTTCTTCTATCTTATCAATTCTGTTATTTAAAAGCGAACAGAAAAATTCAACTTCGTAATATCTCTTAAGATATGCCGTTTGATATGCTAATACTGCGTATGCTGCCGCATGCGACTTGTTGAAAGCGTATCTTGCAAACGGTTTCATACCATCGTAAATCTTTATTGCCACTTCTTCGGGAACGCCACGCTTTATTGCGCCTTCTACAGGAAGCCCCGTATGCTCGTTTATACCGCCGTATACGAATATGGCCTTTTGCGCTTCCATTATTTCAACTTTTTTCTTACCCATTGCCTTTCTAACTATATCGGCGTGTCCCAATGTAAATCCGCCAAGGCTTTGGCAAACCTGCATAACTTGTTCTTGATATATTAAAATTCCGTAACTGTTCTTTAAAATAGGTTCCATTAAAGGATGGTCATATTCTATTTGATCGGGATAATGTTTATTCTTTATATACTGCGGAATAGAATCCATAGGTCCCGGGCGGTATAGCGAAATACCTGCTATGATATCTTCAAAGGTATTCGGCTTTAAGTCTTTCATAAACTTTTTCATGCCCGGACTTTCAAGTTGGAACACCCCGTCCGTTTCGCCGGAGCCTATCAACTCGTAAGCACCTTGATCTTCGTAGCCTATTTTATGGAAATCCAAATCAACGTTAAAATCTTCTTTAACGTATTGACAAGCAAGTTGAACGTCTGTTAAAGTTCTTAACCCCAGAAAGTCCATCTTAAGCATACCTAACGCTTCAACTTCTATCATATCAAATTGCGTTGTAATATCGTCGCCGTTTCTTTGAAGCGGAACGTTATCCATTATAGGTTTCTCGCAAATAACCACGCCTGCTGCGTGCATAGACGTGTTTCTCGGTAGTCCTTCTACCTTGATTGCCATATCTATAATTTTCTTTAACGTCTCGTCACTGTTATATATTTCAATAAGTTCCGGAACGCCCACGTTTTGTTTATCCTTTGTGAGTTCAAAGCCAAGCGACTGTTTTATGGTTGACTTTCCGTCCATAAGTTTTGTAACTTTATCCGTTTCGGCATAAGGCACTCTGAATACCCTACCAACGTCTTTTATGGCTTGTTTTGAAGCCATTGTTCCAAACGTAACGATTTGCGCAACTCTGTCTGCACCGTATTTTTGCCTAACGTATTCAACTACTTCGCCACGGCGAGCATCTGAAATATCAACGTCAAAGTCAGGCATACTAACTCTTTCACGATTTAAAAACCTTTCAAAAATAAGTTGATAACCGAGTGGTTCAACGTCGGTAATACCTATTGAATAGGCAACTATACTTGATACACCCGAGCCACGCCCCGCCCCAACGGGAATACCGTGTTCCTTTGCCCAGTTGATAAAATCCCAAACTATCAAATAATAGTCGGAAAAGCCCATTGAACTGATAACGTCAAATTCATATTCAAATCTGTCTCTTATCTCTTTGGTTATATTGTCGCCGTATCTCTTTTTTAATCCATTTTCGCCAAGGTTTCTTAAATACTCGGTTGGGGTTGAACCGTCATCGGGCGTATACTTTGGAATCAACGAATTATCTCTTATAGGTTCGCCCTTTTCGTTTAATGCAAAAACTTCTTCGGTAACCTTATCGGCAATTTTCTTAGTGTTCTCTATTGCTTCCGGAAGATATGAAAAAAGTTCCTTCATTTCTTCAGGGCTCTTTAAGTATGATTGATCCGACTCCATTTTCAATCTCGTTGGATCGTCAAAAGTAGTCTTCATACTTATACACATAACAACGTCTTGCATCTCGGCGTCATCTCTTTCAAGATAGTGAACGTCGTTAGTGGCAACGAGCGGAACGTTTATCTCTTTTGAAAGTTTTATCAAAAGCGGATTTATCTTTTTTTGTTCTCTTAAGCCGTGATCTTGAATTTCCAAATAAAAGTCGTCTTTATAAGTATCTTTTAAAAACAGTGCTATTTCTTTTGCACCTTCGTAATCGTCGTTTAATAATCTTTTTGCAACACGACCTGCAAGACATGCAGAAAGGCATACAAGCCCTTCGCTGTATTGCCTTAACGTTTTATAATCTATTCTCGGCTTATAGTGAAAGCCGTCTACGTATGCGATAGAATCAAGTTTAATTAAGTTTTTATATCCCTGTTTGTTTTTACATAGCAATATAAGATGATCGTAATTCGGTTTACCTTCTTTAACCGTATAATCATCACAAACATACATTTCACAGCCGATAATAGCCTTTATGCCTGCCTTCTTTGCCTCTTCCGCAAAATATAAAGAGCCGAACATGTTTCCGTGGTCGGTTATTGCTACTGTGTCCATACCCTTTTCTTTACATGCGCCGAACAACTGGTCAATTCTTGTTGCACCGTCTAACAAACTGTATTCGGTATGTAAATGTAAATGAACGAAATCTGACATAATTTCTTCCTTTGCCTTTTATAATTCTTCTGCTATACAAACAATCTTTCTAAGCCTATGATTTAAACAACTTTTTGTTACGTTTAATTTCTCGCTTAATTCTATAAGCGTATCGTCGGGATTATCTTTTCTTGCTTTTGCAGTATATCTTAAATCTTCTTTTAACGTTTCAATTCCTATTACGGACTCTATCTTTTCTATCGCCATAAGTTGCTTATTAACTGCATCTGCTTGGCGACTTGCATTTCCCATATCACAATTTCTTTGCCTGTTTGAGTTGTTTGAAATATCTCTGTTAATCATAAGGTCGGTTATTTTTAATACAGAAACAGGCGTTCCCAAAAATGCACAAAAGTTTTTTATTTCTTCACAACTCTTTATATATACGATGTGCGTATCTTTTCTTCTTGTTATCTTGGTTAACACGTCGCTTTCCGCAAGCTTCTCACTTACTTCAAGTGCCGAAGTATAATGCGAAAATACAAGTTCCAAATGATAACCCGTTGTATTGCTGTCTTCTTTTGACGGGACAGTGCAATTTCCGATTGATAAAAACAATCCCCTGAAAAAAGAACGGATACAGCACTCTTTTTTTAACGAATCAATAAAGTTTAGGTTGACTTCCAAATCCCCGTTGTTTTCGTTAAATATTCCGAGGTCCATTAAAATAAGTTCTGCTTTTTCACCCGATAAAGTCAACGTAAACCTATCTTTTTTGTTTAGCCTGTCTTCCGTTGCGGAAACTTCTCTTAAATCGTAATCGTATAGTATCTTTAAATAGTTTGAAATAAGGATAACGGTTTCCTCGTCGGCAACTGAAAAATCAACGCCGAAAGAAGAGCCATCGTCAAAAATAACGCCCGTGCCTCTTATGAGCCCCAAAAGAAAAGATTTTTTACAGCACCTGTCTTTCGGTGGCTTTGATAGTATTTCTTCTTTGATTGTTTTTCCGAAGTTCATTATCTTCCTTCCTTAAATCGTTTAAACCTAAAGTCAGGTGTTTTCCCGTCAACGTTCATTATCCTTTCTTTAGGAACGTTAACTCTTGTTAAAAGGTTTTCAATCAAACTGATTTCACCCACCCTTGAAGGCGTGTGCGCATCAGAACCGATAACAAAATTAACTTTCGTTTTTGCAACTATATCGTTTAACTCTTCATCGCTTAAATGCGTCTTTTTAGAATTTAATTCTATCAGCGTTCCGTAGTCGCTTGCACACTTGCAAACTTCTACGGCATCGGCAAAGCAACAAAAATTCAAGTGCGAAATTATATCTACAGGGTTTTTCTTTATAACGTTTATATACGCCCTTGTAGTTCTCTCTCTTATTCCCTTTGAAATGAGTGGGTTTTTAAAATAAGATAAAAGCGTATCCCAACCGAAAGTAGTGATTAAACTTATAGGTTTATACATAACGAACTTGTGAACGCCAGCAATAAATAAGTCAAATTTATCATAAAACTTTTCTTTTAAGTCAACGCTACCGTCCGTCCCGATAATATTAGATTCAACACCAAGCAAAACGTTTACGCCCGTTTTCTCGGTTGCGTTTTGACAAAGCGTTTTCATCTCGCCTATCTTTTTCCTTTTTATACCAAAAGCACCATGCGCAAAACCGTGGTCGGAAATTCCTATTTCTTTTATCCCTACTTCTTTTGCTTTTTCCGCATTTTCAAGTATCGTTCCTTTCCCGTGCGAAAAAATAGTGTGGGTATGGTAATCACCTGTTAATATCATTTATTCTCCAATGTATTCTATCTCTTCAACCAAATCTATATTATAAATCTCTTTAATCTTTTTTTTGATTACTTCTATAAGTGTTTTAACGTCAGAATAAGTTGCACTATTTTTATTTATTATAAAATTGCCGTGTTTGAAAGAAATTTCTGCCCCGCCGACGCTATATCCTTTAAGTCCAACGCTTTCAATAAGTTTTCCCGCCGAATATCCCAAAGGATTTTTGAAAACCGAACCGCAATTCTTTCCACTCGGCTGTTTTTCTCGCCTTAACGAAAGATAACTATTTATAATCTCTCTTTTTTGCATAGCGTTAATATTAAAAAACTTAAAGTCAACATTTATTATAGGGCTTTTTAGCACTCTAAAGATGCTGTTTCTATAACCGAAAAGCAAGTCTTTATTTTTATATACTTTCTTTTTCCCGTTTTGAAGAACGCAAACGCTTTCAATAAAATCTGAAATATTAACGTTAAACGCACCTGCGTTCATAATCGTAGCACCGCCAACAGTTGCGGGTATACCGTATAGCGCTTCCATACCGCCCAAACCCTTTTTGTTAGCACTGTCAATAAGTTCACTTAAATTCGTGCCTGCATAACTTCTGACGGTATTATCTTTTAGATATACAATTTTATTCAATTTTTTTGTTGATATAACTACGCCGTTATACTCTTTATCTACCGGTAAAACGTTACTGCCGTTACCCAAAATATAATAAGGCAAGTTTCTCAAACTTGAATATTCAATTACAGATATATATTCTTTTATAGACTTCGGCTCACAAAAATACTTTATCTTTCCGCCTATGCCGATAGTCGTGTGCCTACTGAAATTTTCACCCTTCGTAAATAAAACGTTTTTTTCTATTTGTTTCGTTTTATTTATACCCATATATCTCCTTTTATATTTTACTATATTTATAATTATTTTTCAATATAAATATAAAGTTAAATAAGAATATTTTTTATTTTATTTATTTCTACGTTATTTTTTAATATCCCACTTGAAAGATTTTGAAGTTCAATGATTTTTTCTTTGGTTATGTAGGGCGAAAGCGTATTCTTCTCTCTTTCCTTTTGCATATTCAATAAATTTTCGTCGTCAAACTCTATATCGTAAAACGGTGAAAACATTGATATGTTTTTTAATAACTTTTGATTTTCTTCGCTCAATAAAGCAGTTATAAATTTTTTTGAATACTCATATTTTTCTTCGCCGTTTGAAAGAATACCTATATACTGATATAAATCGCAAAATTCGTTTAACGGAATTATCTCCGCCGTCATTTCTCTACTCTTTAATCTCTCTATATCTCTCTGTGTCCCGAGTAAATATTCCGTATTGCCCGAAACAAAATCCATATAAGCGTCAAGCGGTGCTTTCACTTCTATTTTAGAAAACTTTTTATCACTTAAACATAGCGAAACAAGTGGATTCGTATACTCTGTTTTTGAAACTACAACTTTAGAATAAAAATCTTTTTTCTTTGTCTTTATGTCGTTTTTTATTAAACAGTATTTACCTTTGCACCAACAAGTTAAATAAGTTTTTCCGTTAATGCTACCACCATTTATTCCGCTTTCATTTTTTATCTCTTTAAGCCCGTCTACGTTCACGCCAAGTCCAAAAGAAATTATATCCGGAAAAACGCCACTCTTCATTTTTTCTTCTGCCCCTTCTATTGTATAATCGGTTATGAGATAATAAAGTCCCTTTTCTTCCCTTTCCAAAGATTTTGCAACTTTTTCCAAAAATTGCCTTCTTGAACCCTTACCGCCTTCAAAAGTATCTATCTGCCAAACCGAAACAATACACTTATAGTTTTCTTGTTCACTCAAAATTTTTTCTTTATCAATATTTTTATAGCCAAACAAAAAGGAATATAAAACTATACCGATAAGCAAAACACAAACCGTTATTCTTCTCATACTACAATATATTATTTTAGGCATAAAAAAAGGACTTTTATTAGTAAAGTCCTTTATCTTTTTATTTAATAAGCGGTGTTCTTGCTTTTCCCAGCGTTGCCGTCGCCATTTTATTAACGTCAAACTGCCCTTTTATTATTTCGTTTACCTGGTCAAGCGTTATGCTGTTATATTTTTTTAACTTTTCGTTAAAATTAAAAACTCTGTTTAAGAACATCAACGTTTTTCCGTATAATAGCATTTGCGAAGAAGTGCTTTCTTGCCCCAAAATAAGCGAGGATTTCATTTGCTCTTTTCCACGAATAAGTTCTTGCTCGGTTATTCCGTGTTCTCTGAATTTTTCAATCTCATCTAAAATACTCTTAAACGCTTGGTCACGGGATTCAAGTGAAACACCTGCATATATATCCGTTGTGCCGTTATCTTTATAGTAAGAAGGATAGGAATAAATTGAATAACACAATCCTTGTTCTTCCCTTATCTTTTGAAAAAGCCTACTGCTCATACCACCGCCTAAAACTATATTGGCAATGTTAAACGCATCCATCCTTTCGTCTAAAACGTTAAACGACGGGAAAGAAATACCTATATGCGCTTGTTCTATATTCTTTGATTTATATTCGTTATTAAAAACGCAATTCGTTGTTTTTGCCTGTCCCTTGCTCTTTTTATCGGTAAAGTTTACGAAAAACAAATCGTCAACCAATTTTTCAATTTCTTTTTCGTTGATGTTGCCCGCAATTGAAATAACAACGTTATCTGCCGTATAATACTCGTCCATATACTTTTTAACGTCTTCATACCCGAAACTCTTTATATTCTTTTTAGGCCCCAAAATAGTTCTACCGAGAGTTTGGTCGCCGTAATATGCTTTTGCAAGCAAATCCAAGCACAATTCTTCAGGCGAATCTTCACACATGTTTATTTCTTCTATAATAACGCCCTTTTCTTTTGCAAGTTCTTTTTTATCAAATACGGAATTAAAGAAAATATCAGATAATACTTCTAACGAATCTTTGATATGTTCCGAAGTGGATTTCGTATAATAACAAGTCGTTTCTTTGGAAGTGAAAGCGTTTATTTGTGCGCCGATACTGTCTATATAATCGGAAATTTCAAAAGCAGTGCGCTTTTTTGTCCCCTTAAAAACGGTGTGCTCAATAAAATGCGATATGCCGTTATTTTCATCATCTTCGTTCGCACTACCCGTATACACCAAAACACCGGCAGTTACCGAAAGTAACCCTTCAATTCTTTTTGCAATAAGCCTTAAACCGTTTTTATATTCTTTTATCAATGCCATATTATAGCCCCTCAATATTTTCTCCAACCGTAGTGAGATTATAACCCTTTTTTAGATAAAAATCAATAATTTTAGGTAATATTTCAAGAGTATGTTTTTTTGGGTGCATAAGTATTAAGTCCCCGTTCTTATCGTTAACGGTTGCCCTATTATATATCAAATCTAAATCACTGTCTCGCCAATCAATAGTATCTTTACTCCACATTATAACTTTATAGTTAAGTTCTTCCGCCGAAACCAACGTGTCAAAACTATAACTTCCGGAAGGCGGTGCAAAAAGATTTGGCTTTAATCCTGTAAAACTCTCTATAATTTTACCGCAATTTTCTATCTCTTTTATATTGTTTTCTTTTGTCAGTTTTTTATGGTCCTTATGAAAATAGCCGTGATTACCGATTTCAAAACCGTTTTCTTTCATTTTAAGCAAAGTTTTTTCGTTATCGTCTGCCCAACAACCACCAACGAAAAAAGTTGCCTTTATATTCTTTTCCATAAACAAATCTATCATTTCGTTTACAATTAAAGTATTTTCATAAACGTTTACCATAATTGATACGTTCTTGTTGTCTTTATTCCCTAAATAAATAGGCGAGTTTTCTTTTCCGCCGTAAGTTTCAACCGACGTATTTGTGAAAAAGCCAACCGAAAATACAAAAGTTATTATTAAAACCAAAGATATATTCGTTATAAGCGTTATTCTGTTTTTCCTTTTCATATAAATACATTATGAAAAGATTTTTTTATATAGAACAAAAAAGTGAGTAGAAAAATCTACTCACTTTATATTGTTTTTTAATATTAGTCTTTAACAACTTCTAAAAGTTTAAGGTCAATTCCCTTTTCACCGATTTTGATAATTTCAACTTTAACTTTATCGCCGATATGAACGACTTCTTCAACGTTTTCAATTCTCTTTTCGCTCATCTTTGAAATATGAATCAAACCGTCTTTTCCCGGAGCAAGTTCGCAGAAAGCGCCGACTTTAGGAAGGATCCTAACAACTTCTGTTAAGAATCTGTCGCCAATTTCAGGATCTTTTGCTATCGTCATAATAATTGCCTTTGCTTTTTCGGCTTGAGCAATATCACCAACGCAACAAACGTTAACTCTACCGTCATCATCAATATCAATTTTAACGCCCGTTTCTTCAATAATCTTATTGATAACCTTGCCTTGCTTACCAACAACGTCACCAATCTTTTCAGGGTTAATATTGAAAGAAATAATCTTTGGTGCATATTCGGAAAGTTCAGGTGAAACTTCAGGAACGCATTCAAGCATCTTATTTAAGATAAACGTTCTGCCTTCGTTTGCTTGATTGATTGCATATCTCATAATTTCTTCGGAGATACCTTTGATCTTAATATCCATTTGGATTGCCGTGATACCCTTTGTTGTTCCTGCAACCTTAAAGTCCATATCGCCAAGGAAATCTTCTAACCCTTGAATATCCGTCATAACTCTGAATTCGCCTGTTTCTTGATTCTTTATAAGTCCCATAGCAACACCGGCAACAGGGGCTTTAATAGGAACACCTGCATCCATAAGTGCCATTGTTGAGCCACAAACGGAAGCCATTGAAGACGAACCGTTTGAAGACATAATATCGTTAACTACTCTGATAGAATACGGGAAGTCTTCTTCAGAAGGAATAACAGGAACTAATGCTCTTTCAGCTAAAGCACCGTGACCGATTTCTCTTCTACCAGGCGACTTAATAGCCTTTGCTTCGCCTGTTGAATATCCAGGGAAGTTATATTGATGCATATATCTCTTTTCAACTTCTTCGTCTAAACCTTCAAGTTTTTGTGCTTCTGAAAGCATAGCGAGTGTGCAAGTTGTTAACGTTTGTGTTTGACCACGTGTGAATACTGCAGAACCGTGAACTCTTGGAAGAACGTGTCTTTCGCACCAAATAGGACGAACGTCTTTAAGCCCTCTTCCGTCAGGACGGATACCCTTATCAAAGATTTTTGCTCTAACCTTTTCTTTAGTTAAATAATATAAACTATCCTTGATTTCTCTTGCGTTTTCAGGATAGATATCCTTAAAGTGTTCAAGTGTTTCTGCTTCAACAGCATCTTGACCGGCTTGACGAACTGCTCTGTCAAAAGTATCTAAAGCCTTATCAAGTTTTTCACTTGCAAACGCTCTGACTTCGGCATCAAGTTCTTCAGGAACGTGATATAATTCAATTTCCAACTTCTTCTTTCCAACAGTAGGAACTATTTCATCGGAAATAAATTTACAAATTTTTTTGATTTCTTCATGACCGAACATAATAGCGTCAATCATTTCATCATTAGTAACTTCGTTAGCGCCTGCTTCAATCATTAAGATTGCATCAGCCGTTCCGGCGAGATTTAAATGAATAGTTGATTTTGCTCTTTGTTCGCTATCAGGGTTGATAACGTATTTTCCGTCAACCAAACCTACGACAACAGAACCTGTTGGACCTGCCCATGGAATATCTGAAATTGCAAGTGCAACTGACGAACCTATCATAGCAAGCGGTTCAGGTTGAACGTCCGGCTCAACTGAAAGTGCTTGTGCTATAACAACAACGTCGTTAAACAATCCTTTCGGGAATAACGGACGAAGCGGTCTATCAATAAGCCTACTTGTCAATATTGCCTTATCACTAGCCTTTCCTTCTCTCTTTTTATAGCCACCAGGAATTTTACCGATAGAATACATCTTCTCTTCATAATCTACTTGAAGTGGGAAGAAATCCATACCTTCTCTTGGGGCAGGTGACATACAAACCGTAACCATAACGGCGGTATCACCGCATCTAACTACGCAAGCACCGTTGGCTTGTTCTGCATACTTACCTGTTTCAATAAGCACTTCTCTACCACCAACGGTGGTCTTAAACTCTTTGTAACTTTCTAACATTTTTTTCTCCTTACTCTAATTATTTATAGAACGCCTACCACCATAAACCATGATAGACGAAAAATTAACTAATTAAACAAAAAATCGGGCGCCAAAAAATGACGCCCCGAAAAAACTATTTTCTTAAATCCAAATCTGCAACGATCTTTCTGTATCTTTCAATATCAATTTCTTGTAAATATTTTAAGAGACTACGACGTGCACCAACCATCTTCATAAGCCCTCTTCTAGAGTGGTTATCGTTCTTGTTTGTCTTTAAATGTTCGTTTAAGTGGTTGATTCTTTCCGTCAATAATGCGATTTGAACTTCTGCACTACCTGTGTCGTTTTCGTTTTTACCGAATTTTGCGATAATTTCTTGTTTCTTTGCCTTTTCCATATTCTTTTACCTCCTATTAACTATGGATTAATTCGCTATAAACAAAGCAAAGGGTGGAGAACCACAATACCTTGTCTAAAGTATTTAGCCATTAAAGTATAACAAATATATATATATTTGTAAACTGGTTTAACTAAAAAGTTTGTTTTTCTCTTCCATTATTTTATTATAACTATCCAAATACGTTTTAACGTCTTTCGGCGGGGCACTTCTTTCTATCCTTTCGCCACCGTTAAATACTCTCTTTGAAATTGCGTTTGCACCGCACGCTACCGTTGACGCTATTTCTTCCATCGTGTCTATATTATACACGCAAGCCTTTCCTTCCTTGGTGTAACCTACGTTCTCCAAATTCCCTGCCATATATTTTTGGCGGTATAAGTAGTATGGCATATATCCCTTTTCTTTCAAAACTTTATACGAATAATTTACCATTTTTTCTATTTCTTCGCCAGATAATCTTTCTTCCTGCCTTGCAAGTTCCGAACCCTTTTTTATGCACAAGGTATGCACCGTTATATTGTCCGGTGATAAACTTATCGCCTTATCCAGTGAATACTTAAAGTCTTCAAAAGTTTCGCCGTCAAGCCCGGCAATTAAGTCCATATTTATAATAAAATCATCCTTTGCTAAATAGTATTTATCAACAACGTCTTGCCCCGTATGATTTCTTCCTATAAGCTTAAGCGTTTTATCGTTGAAGGTTTGCGGATTGACGCATATCCTTGTAACTCTATACTTTTTTAATAGGGCTAATTTCTCTCTGTCAATAACGTCAGGCCTACCTGCTTCTACCGTGTATTCTACCCCTACGTTATACTTATCTATGCACTCTAAAAGCCTTTCTAACTCGTCTACCGGAATAGATACCGGCGTTCCGCCACCGATGTAGATACTTCTTAATTTTTTGATATATTTTGCACTCTCGTCTATCTCTTTAATAAGCGTGTCAATATATTCTTTAACGTATTTTTCGCTTGACTTTATATCAGTGCATATAAAGGAACAATATCTGCATCTTGACGGACAGAAAGGAATAAATACAAACAAGTCGGTATTATCGTCGTTTATTTCGTAAATACCTTTTTGTGTGTTCAATACTTCTTCGGTAAGCACCGTTTTTTCTTCGCTAACCTTCATAGTATCAACGAAAAAATCTTTAAACTCATGAGCACGTTCTATCTCTTGATAAGCAAGTTTTGTCGGCCTTATTCCCGTTAAAGAACCCCATGGGAAAGTTTGGTTTAGGTAGGTGGAAAGCGCCTTATATATAGCAAGTTTACTAAACCTTTTAAGAAATCTTTTTCTTTCAATTTCGTCCTTACATTTTGGCATAAGGTTGCCGAAAGCATAACTCTTTTTGCCGTCAATAACTATAGTGTTTGACACCCTTTCTCCCTTATCGGAAAAAAGATGGCGTATCGTTAAATCTGATGCGCCATTAAACATGCTGATTTCTTCTTCAAAGTCTTTTTGAAAGACAGGTAAATCTGTTTTAATCATAATCTATAAATCCGTTATTATCTCTTTCAAATTGTAGCGTAGTAAATTCCTCATGCCCCGGATAGACGTTAAAATCTCCGCTTAAAGCAAAAAGTTTTTTAACAGAATCTATAAGCGTATTTTTGTCACCCGAAGGAAAATCCGATCTACCTATTGAAAGGTGAAAAAGCGTATCCCCTGTGAATAAATTATTATCAACCATAAACGTTACGGAACCATCGGTATGCCCCGGTGTTGCAATAACTTTTATTTTAATATCACCAAAGATAAGTTCTTCGTTATCATTAAACTTTTTGTCGGCTTCCAAATAATCAAAAGGCCTACCGAAAGCAATGCTTAAGTTCATTTTGTTCTTTAGTTTCGGCGCATCTGTTTCGCTGATATAAACTTTCACCCCGTCGTCTTGAAGCTTTTTAGCGTTTCCCGAATGGTCAAAATGGGCGTGAGTTAAAAGTAGTGCAACGATTTTAACGCCAAGTTCTTTTTCGGTTTTCTTTATTAACTTGTAATTCTCACCGCCGTCAATTAACACTGCTTCGTTATTTTCGTTTACCAAAAAATAACTGTTTACTTTTAACGGGCCTGACGATATATGAAATATTTTCATTAGTTTGCCGTCCTAAATACGTCTATTATCTTTGGGTTTTGTTTTAATTTTACGATTAAGTTTTCAAGTTCTTCTTTGTTGTTTATTCTTATATTGAATTCAATCGTTGATTGCCCCGTTCTACTATCCGACCTACCGTTCGTTGATACTATTTGTAGTTTTAACTGTGATACGAGTGAAGCAACCACCGTCAAAATTTCTATTTGGTTATTGCCGATTACCTTTATTATAGAGTTATACGAACTGTCTTCTTTATCCGCCCAAGCAACTTCTATAATTCTTTCTTTCTCTGCAACCTTAATATTAGGGCAATCTGTTCTATGAACGGTTACGCCATGCCCGTGAGATATAAACCCAACTATATCGTCACCCGGAACAGGATTACAGCATCCGGCAAATCTAACCAAAATGCCGGCCATACCTTTAACGATAACACTGCCACGTTTTCCCGTCTTACCAGAATAAAATTTTAGTGATTCTTCGGTAGGTTGCGATTTCCTAAAATAATCAATAAGTTTTATTAAAACTTGATTTACGGATACGGCGCCGAACCCAACTGAAGCAAACATTTCTTCTTGATTAGAGAAGGAAAGTTTTGTTGATAGGCTTATAAAAGAATCTTCCGTCAATAAATCGTTCAAGTTAAAGCCCCTGCGTTTTGCTTCGGCTTCAAGCATTGACTTACCTACCTTGCTGTTTTCAGCCTTCATTTCCTTTTTGAAGAACTGCTTTATTTTTACCTTTGAACTTGGGTTTTTAACTATACGTAGCCAATCCCAAGAAGGACCTTTAGATGTTTGAGATGTGATAATTTCTACCATATCACCGATGTGCAATTCGGTATTTAACGGCACCATCTTTGAATTTACTTTCGCACCTACGCACTTATTGCCTATTGCAGAGTGGATTCTGTATGCAAAGTCAAGCGGGGTTGATTCTTTAGGTAAACTTATAACGTCACCTTGTGGGGTGAAAACCAAAACTTCCGAACTGTATAAATCGCCTTTTAACGAATTCAAAAACTCTTTGCTGTCTTTTAATCCGCCTTGCCATTCCATAACTTCTCTTATCCAAGAAAGCCTGGAATCAAGCCCGTCTTCTTCTTTTTTGTTTTCTTTATACTTCCAGTGTGCTGCGATACCGTATTCGGCAGAGTGGTTCATTTCGTAAGTTCTTATTTGAATTTCAAAAACCTTTCCGAAGTTGGTTACAACGGTTGTATGTAGTGAACGATACATATTTGGTTTCGGCGTAGCAATATAATCCTTGATTCTACCCGGAACAGGCTTCCACTTATTATGAATTTTACCAAATATTTCATAACACTCGTCAACTGTATTTACTATAACACGGATAGCAACTAAATCGTAAATTTGGTCTAGTTGTTTACCCTTGTTCTTCATCTTTTTATAAATACTATAAAGGTGTTTTCTTCTACCGAAAACTTCACCTTCAACTTTGGAATCGCCTAATATCTTCTTAACTTCGCCTGTAACTTGTTTTACGAAATCCCCACCTTCTTTAACTCTTTTGTCAATTTCGGTTGTAAGATATTCATAAAAATCAGGCTCTAAATATTTTAAACATAAATCTTGAAGTTCGCATTTGATTTGAGAAATACCGAGTCTATCGGCTATAGGTGTATAAATATCAAGCGTTTCCTTTGCCATCTTCAGTTGGCGTTCTTTTGACAAAAAGTTTAAAGAACGCATATTGTGAAGTCTATCCGCAAGCTTTATAATGATAACTCTGATATCCTTTGCCATTGCAACGAATATCTTTCTAAAGTTTTCAGCCTGCTCTTCTTCCTTTGACGTGAATTCAATCTTTTCAAGTTTCGTTACGCCTTGAACAAGCTCTAAAACTTCATCACCGAATTCTTTTTTAATGTCGCCTTCTGAAACAGGTGTATCTTCAATAACGTCGTGCAAAAAGGCGGCAGCAATCGTTTGAGCATCTAACCCTAAATCAACTAAAATTTGTGCAACGGCACAAGGGTGAGTAAAATATTCCTCACCTGACGCTCTTTTTTGATTTTTATGGGCATCTTTGGCAAAATCATAAGCCTTTTCACAAAGCAAATAATCTTTTGCGTTATACGCCTTTTCAATACTCTCTAAAACTTCAAACATTTTCTTTTATCTCTAATATTTTAGTATAAATTTTTGATTCTTCTAATTGTTTTTTTATTTCTTTATTGTTTTTTAACAGCCCGTTATTTACCGCAAAAAACCCAAGCTCAAAAAATACTTGCTCACTAAATAAATATTGATAAATATTCTTTATTTCGGTTTGTTTATAAAAAGATTTTAATTCATCAAATTCGCAGTTGACCATTGACTTCAAAACGTTAAAAACTGCTATCATTGAATTTCTATCGGTAGATAATCCGTTAATTATATAATTACTTGATTTTTCAACAAAACTGTCTCCGTTAAATTCAAAAGTATATAGCGGATTCCCTAAATATATAATTCTTTCGTATCCCGAAGGAATTTCTTTAGGACATACGATAACGCAATTATTCGTTAGCCTATCGTCCTTATTGAACAAATACAACGGCAAATCTTTATATTTATTATAGTCAACACCGACGTTTGCAACGTATAGCGTAGCTATATTAAAATTTTCTTCCGTTTTATCTAATTGTATTTTAGTTTCAAATGTAACAACGTTCTTTAATTCTTTTATAAATACTTCGGGATAAACGCTCTCTATCTCACTATAATCGGCAACGATGTTTTTCAAATATCCTTTAACGTATTCTTTATTCTTAAACGTTGAAACGTTAGTTTCAAAAATAAGTTGCTTGTTTATCGGAAGGGCTAAAATATCAATATTTTTTACCCCGTTAAAATCCATCATTTCAATGACGGGTGAATTAAACGAACAATGTGGTGAGTTCGGCTTTATAGGAGAAGAATAAATATTCTTTACTTTAGTTGAAAAAACAGGCCTTTTATTTCCCACGCCAAACGGCTCTAAAAGTTCAATTTCTTTAGCAAAACGCTTATCTAATTCACCTTCTATTTCCCACTCAACTTTAATCTCTTTCTCTTTAGCATGGGCATAAGTTTGATTTGATAAGTAAGTTAAAAAGAACTTTTTAAATGCAGAAAAATTCTTCTTTTCAAGTGATATTCCCGCTGCTTGTGAATGCCCTCCAAAAGTAATCAAAAACTGTTCAACAGAAGAAAGTGCTTCATATATATTTACTTCGTCAACACTTCTTGCCGATCCTTTTAAATATCCGTCGTATCCTGCAAAAACGATAACCGGCCTATTATATTCTTCAACAAGCTTTGATGCAACTATACCAACAAAGCCTGACTTCCAACTTTCGTTGTATATCAATATTGCTTTATCGTTATATATCTTTTTTTCTTTTATTATTGACTTTGCTTGATTATAAATTTCGTCACACTCTACTTGGCGTTCTATATTATACGTGTTTAACCTAACCGCCAAATTAAAGCGTTCGTTTTCATCGTCTTCCAAAAATAAATTAAGTGAAGAATTTGCATCACCCATCCTTCCGCCGGCATTAATTCTAGGTGCAAGCGTAAAAGCAAGTGTTTGTGCCGTTATAGGCTTATTTAAATTTTCACCCAAACAATACTTAATACAAGAGCGAAGTTTATTTGAATTAAATATTTTTAATCCTTCATAAACGATATTCCTGTTTTCGTCAATAAGATCCATACTGTCGGCAACGGTAGCAAGGGCAACGATATCTAAATACTCGTTCGCCTTTTCACCTATAAGTGCTACAGCAAGTTTATAGGCGACACCGGCACCGCATAACCCCGTAAACGGATAGTCTTGTCCCTTTACTTTTGGATTTATTACAATGCAGTTCGGTAAAATTTCCGGCGGTTCGTGATGGTCGGTAACAATTATATCTATGCCCAATCCCTTAATTTCTTCAATCTTTTCAAAATCACTTACACCACAGTCAACCGTTATTATTAAATCAATTTTATTTTTAGAAACGATTTTCTTTATCATTTCTACGTTTAACCCATACCCGTCTTCTCTTTCCGGAATAACCGCATTTGTTTTTATGCCGAAATTCGTAAGCGAAGAATATAAAACAGTTGTAGCGCATACTCCGTCTGCATCATAATCGCCAAAAACCAAAATGCTCTCACCACGACTTCTTGCTTCTTTTATCCTTTCAACTGCTTTGTCAACACCATTTAAAAGATACGGATCATAAAAATACTTTTTACTTGGAGATAGAAATATTTTTGCCTTTTCTACCGAATCAATATTTCTGTGTATCAAAAGACGTGCAGTATCTTTTAAGATTCCGCATTCGTTTGAAATAGATAATATTAAATTTTCGTCATAAACAAAATTGTCTTTCTCAAATAAAACTTTCATATTAAAAATTAAGGTGGGATTTTTACCCACCTTATTATTTTTTATTCTTCAATTTTTGCTTCTTTTTGATTATATGATTTAATATCTTTTTTCATAAGCGCCCAAAGCGTTGGCGTCCATATCAGCGAAGAAAAAATTGAAACGACTCCGGAAATAAATAACTGAATTCCCAAGAATTTCAAATATCCGGAACCTAATGCAATCAAAAGAACCGAAGCAATCAATATTGCAGTAAACACAACTATATATCTTAATATACTTGCATTTGCAACGATATTAGCTATTTCATAAGAAGATTTTTTTGCGTTTGCAACGTTCTTGATTTCTTCTCTGAATCTTGAAACAAGCCCGGCAGATAGCATTACCGTGAGTATTGCCGTTGTAGCAACCGTAACTTCATTAAACGGATACATCGGAACTCTTACTATAGATGCAACCGAGATTAACAATAAAACAGAAATAACCATACTGATTATCGTTGCAAGTGAAGAAACGAGTTTTTCCATAAAGAATAAATATATAAAGATTGCAACTACTGCTAAACCTAAAGCTAAAGCAATATAACCTGTTTCGTTATTTTCACTGCCCTTTGACTCGTAAACAGTAACTTCTGCAGGTATCTTGTTTTCACCTATTGCGGTTTTAATTGCCGTCTTAAGTTCTTCTGCATTTAAGATTTCCGTAACGTCTTCATTAACTTTATAAGTTAAAACTTTAAATCCGTCGCTATCTTCGCCAACCCTTGTTGCATAAGACTTATATGAAATATATTTATCATCAAAATATTTTTCGGTAGTTTCTTTTGCTTTTTCAGCATCGTCATCAATAGAATAAACTTTAACTTGAATTTCGTATGCATCTTTATAATCAATTGCTTTGTTATATCCGACAAAGCCAAAAACAAACATACCTGCTATTATAAGTGCTAACGTTATAATACCCCAAATCTTAAGTTTATTTGTTATATTAAAATTCGTTTTCATAATTAGTTTTCCTCCCTTTTGAAGTTGAAGAAAACTTCAGGCTTCTTTATTAATGGAATAAAAACAATCGTCATAAGCCTTGAAATAAGTGCCGTAGCTATAAATGAAATTATAGTGCCGATTGAAAGCGTTATAGCAAATCCCCTTACGGCATTACCAAGTAAAGCAAATAACAAAAGTGAAACTATAAGTGAAACAACGTGTGCGTTAAGGATAGGACGGAAAGCCCTTCTGTATCCTGCGTTAACAGCAGCCTTAACCGTTTTACCACTACTAAATTCTTCTTTAATTCTATTAAAGGTTAAAATCAAACCGTCTGTTGCAAGAATTGTTGCTACGATTATTCCGGCAACACCTGCCATGGAAAGTTTTATGTTTGGAATACCCACTAACAAACCAACTTCGCCAAGCAAGAAAGCCAAAAGTGAATATGCACTAACCAAGCCAAAGCCTTTGAACATAATTGCAAAAGCGATAATAACTATAAGTGCAACAGCAGAAACGGTTATAACTGAATACAACGCCGTATTATCTCCAAATACTGCATCAATGGTTTCTGCCGACTTAATTTCATATTGATAATCAAGCCCGCCTGTTGAAAGTTGAAGAACTTCACGCTTTGCAATAGCTTCGGACGGAGCCGTTATAGGTAAAGTTTTACCGGAGAAGTAATCTTCAGAAAGTTTTGATGAACCTGATAACAGAACTTCTTCACCTAATTTTAATTCAACGTAACAATCGCCAACGCCAAGAGAAGCCATAATCAAATCGTAAGCATCATCTGAAAACTTAATTTCAACAGGATAACTTATCGTATCGTTATATTTTGTTTCGCCTAAATAATCTGCAGAAGAAATAATCTCTTTATCTTCCAAAACCCTTGTAGTTGGATTTGCAGACGTGCCCAAATACATTTCAACTGTGCCGTATGCAAAAACAGCTTTCATATCTTCTTCAAGATTTTGTGAAGAACCGGAAGTTACTTTTATATCGTAATCTTCAACACCTTTTTCTACATCTTTGATAGTTTCTATATCATAGTTATGATATCCTAAAGAATCAAGACGTGAACTAATAACATCAACAACTTCGTCAATATCTTCTACGTTGTTTTTGTTTTCACGGCTCAAGGTGTAAGTGTAAGATGCACCACCCGTCATATCATAATCAAGATTTACTGCTCCAAGAATAGAATTATAATCTTTAATTCCTACTGAAAAGCTAGCAAATGTTGCTACGATAGCTGCCACTAAAATCAATGAAATTAATGACAATAAAGTAATCGCTTTGCCTTTTTTCATTACTGCCTCCAAAAAATAAACGGCTTTCGCCCTATAATACAATTTTTTCTTATATATTATATAACATAATAGCATTTCGGTCAATAACTTTTTTGAAAAAAACGTTAAAATAACGATTTATTTTGTATTTTTTGCGTAAAAAAAAACAAGCAGTTTTTTTCTGCCCGTTTTTTATTACTTTAATTCAACTTTTTATTAAATATTATTTAACTCATCAAGCATCTTTTGAAGATCTGCACCGTGAACGTCACACGCTTCGCCGATAGTTTCACCATGTGCTAAAGCGCAACCCAAACAATGCATACCGTTTCTCATTAAAATTTCACCTGCATTAGGGTTAATTTGTAAAGCATCAAAAATTGTTGTTTCTTCTGTTATTTTATTTGCCATAATAATATTCTCCTATAATTTATCTTTTTTATAGTATATCACATTTTTTAGAAAAAAACAAAATAATATAAACATTTACTTTTATTTTAAATTTTTTTATGATAAAATAAAAATGATGCAGGTGTAGTTCATCGGTAGAATGAGAGCTTCCCAAGCTTTAGAGGTGGGTTCGATTCCCATCACCTGCTCCAATAAAAAGAGATAGGCTTTGTCGCTTTTCCCGTAGGGAATAGCGACAACTAAATAAATCCGCAAGCGGATTTGTTATATTGCTTCGCAGTGATATTGCCTATCGGCAGTGAAATTCGCCTTTCGGCGAGTTAAAGGATTTATTTAATATAACTTTGCGAGA
>JAZLMT010000089.1:0-6381 GCA_045598745.1 Christensenellaceae bacterium | reverse complement strand
AAGCCTTTTCTTTAGCAGGGCAGATGTTTGCGCAAACGCCACAGCCCATACAGTCAAGGGCAGAAACTTGCATTCTGAATTCATAGTCAGCCTTAAGCTTTGGATTCATAGCGTCTTTTGTTATAAAGCTTTCAGGCTTGTCCGTTCCTTTCTTAACGAGAACAGGGCGGATACAAGAGTGTGGGCAAACAAAAGCACATTGGTTACATTGTATACATTTATCGGCATCCCACTTCGGAACGTTAACGGCAACACCACGTTTTTCAAATTGCGTTGTGCCTGTAGGAACTGTTCCGTCAGGATTAAATGCAGAAGAAGGAAGTTTATCACCTTCTAAAGCAATGATAGGATGAACAACTTCTTTGAAATATTTGTTATCGGCAACTTCAGCCATAGAAGCACCTGTCGTTGCGTTTTTCCAAGAAGCAGGAACTTTAATTTCTACAAGATTTGCTTCTGCAGAGTCAATAGCGTCATAGTTCATTTGAACAACTGCATCACCCTTTTTAGCAAATGATTTATATGCCATTTTCTTCATAAATTCAACGGCGTCTTTATAAGGGATAATATTTGCAACCTTAAAGAAAGCAGATTGTAAAATCGTGTTTGTTCTTCCCTTTAAGCCGAGAGAAGCAGCAATCTTAATAGCGTCAATAACGTATAACTTAATGTTCTTCGTAGCAATATCTTTCTTAACAGATGCAGGTAAGAAGTTTTCAAGTGCTTCAACCGTAGTTGCATTTGTGTTGAGAAGGAAAGTTCCGTTTTCTTTAATGTCGCCCGTCATATTATAACGTGTGATATATGAAGGGTTAGAACATTGAACGAAATCTGCAGAGTCAATTAAGTAAGCGGATTGAATAGGCGTATCACCGAATCTTAAGTGAGACACCGTGATACCGCCTGACTTCTTTGAATCGTAGAAGAAATAACCTTGAACGTATTTATCCGTATGGTCACCGATAATCTTAATGGAGTTCTTGTTGGCGCCAACCGTTCCGTCAGAACCCAAGCCCCAGAATTTACAACTGATAGTGCCTTTTGGAGCAGCGTCATACTTAAATGAGAAATCAAGTGAAGTATTTGTTAAGTCGTCGTAAATACCTACAGTAAAGTGATTTTTAGGTTCTTTTGATTCAAGGTTCTTATAAACCGAATAAATCATTGAAGGGTTAAATTCTTTAGAACCTAAACCGTATCTACCACCAACAACCTTGATATTTGTCATGCCCTTTTCAAGAAGTGCAGAACATACGTCAAGATAAAGCGGTTCACCTAAAGAGCCGGCTTCCTTCGTTCTGTCTAAAACGGCAATCTTCTTAACCGTCTTTGGAATAGCGTTAACGAAAGAATCAATAGCAAACGGTCTATAAAGTCTAACTTTAAGTAAGCCAACCTTATGACCTTCTTTATTCATCTTATTGATTGTTTCGGTAGCGGCATCAGCACCACTGCCCATTAAAACGACTATGTTTTCAGCATCTGGAGCACCAACGTAGTCAAACAAGTGATAACTTCTACCCGTTAACTTTGAAACTTTATCCATCATTTCTTGAACGATAGCCGGTGTAGCGTTATAGTATTTGTTTGCCGTTTCTCTGTTTTGGAAATAAATATCGGCGTTTTGTGCCGTTCCTCTTTGAACAGGGTGTTCAGGGTTTAATGCTCTCTTTCTGAAATCTTCAATATCTTTCATATCAACTAATGCTTTCATTTCGTCATAGTCAATAACGTCAATTTTAGAAACTTCATGAGAAGTTCTGAAACCGTCAAAGAAATGAAGGAAAGGAACTTTTGCCTTTAAAGTAGAAAGGTGTGCAACGAGTGCTAAATCCATAACTTCTTGAACAGAGTTAGAAGATAGCATTGCAAAACCTGTTTGACGGCAAGCCATAACGTCTGAATGGTCACCGAAAATATTAAGTGAATGTGCAGCAAGTGCTCTTGCACTAACATGGAAAACGGTCGGTAAAAGTTCACCGGCAATTTTATACATATTAGGAATCATTAGTAGAAGCCCTTGGCTTGCGGTATAGGTTGTTGTAAGAGCGCCTGCCGACAAAGAGCCGTGAACGGCACCTGCAGCACCTGCTTCGGATTGCATTTCTGCCAAACGAAGTTTTTGCCCAAACATGTTTACTCTGCCTGTAGCAGACCATTCGTCTGCAACTTCTGCCATAGGTGAAGACGGTGTTATAGGATAAATAGCAGCAACTTCAGAAAAGGCATAGGCAACGTGACTTGCGGCGGTATTTCCGTCAATAGTCATTTTGTTCATTATATAAGTCCTCCGTAATTTATTTTATATTAAAACTATATTTTGTATATAATAAATAATATTATAACTATATATTAGGGAATAGTCAATGCAAAACGAAAATATTTTATAGATTTTATTGAATTTTTTTAGCAACTATTTTATATAGTTGTAAAAAAGATAAAAAAATGTTACAATTATTTAAATTTTGTTTTTTTGGAGTAAAAATGGCAATTCTTTCGGCTGAAAACGTAATATTTTCATATAACGAAAAAAAGGACGTTATTAAAAACGTTTCTCTTTCTATAGAGCAAGGGGAATATATCGCTATCGTTGGTAGAAACGGTAGCGGTAAAAGCACGTTTGCAAAACTGTTCAACGGCCTTTTAATTCCAAAAAGCGGAAAAATATCGGCGTTTGGTTTTTCTTCCGATAAAAAAGAAGAGTTATTTGAAATACGAAAGAGAGTGGGTGTTGTTTTTCAAAATCCCGATAATCAACTTGTTGCTTCTATAGTTGAAGACGATATTGCTTTCGGCCCTGAAAATTTAGGGGTTAAAAGGGAAGAAATTAAAGAGAGAATAGATTTTGCGTTATCTTCAGTCGGTATGGAAAATTTTAAAAAGTTTTCAACCGAAAGATTATCCGGTGGGCAAAAACAGAGAATAGCCATTGCCGGCGTTTTAGCATTAAAACCGCAAGTTTTGATTTTAGACGAATCAACCGCTATGCTTGATCCTATCGGGCGAAAAGAAGTTTTAGAAGTCGTTAAAAAACTCAATCGTGAACAAGGCACAACGATTATAGCGATTACGCACTATATGGATGAAGTCGTTGAAGCGGATAGGGTTATTGTTTTAGATGAAGGCGAAGTCGTTTTAGAAGGTGCGCCGAAAGATATATTTTCTAAAACAGACGTTATAAAAAGACTTGGGTTAGAGCTTCCGATAGTAACGGAAATTGCAAACGGTTTAAGAGAAAACGGAATACAAGTTGAAGATAATATTTTGACGGAAGACGAGTTAGTGGAGGCGTTATGCAAATTAAAGTAGAACACCTTAACTATACTTATAGTAAGAACAACAAAAATTTAGCGATTAAAGCGTTAAACGATATAAATTTAACGATAGAAGAGGGCGATTTTTTCGGTATCGTAGGTCATACGGGAAGCGGAAAATCCACTTTTGTTCAGCACTTAAACGGTTTAATAAAGATAGATAAAGGCTGTGGTAAAATCACGATAGGTGATTATGATTTAACTGATAAGAAGTGTGATTTTAAAAGCCTTCGTTCTAAAATCGGCATGGTTTTTCAATATCCCGAATATCAACTTTTTGCGGAAACCGTTTTTGAAGACGTTGCTTTCGGTTTAAAAAATTTCTTTCTTGACTTAACGAACGTGGAAGTTGAAGACAGAGTCAGAGAAGCTTTGGAGCTTGTTGGGCTAAA
Source organism: Christensenellaceae bacterium (assembly GCA_045598745.1). Lineage (GTDB taxonomy): Bacteria > Bacillota > Clostridia > Christensenellales > Borkfalkiaceae > UBA1259. Next base: position 2,675 of record JAZLMT010000089.1, on the reverse strand, counting down.
CTATTTTTCAGTTAAGGACAGGTCGCCTTTTGAATTTTCTGGTGGGCAAAAAAGAAGAATTGCTATTGCCGGCGTTTTGGTTTCAAGGCCTGAAATTTTGGTTTTAGACGAGCCGGCTGCCGGGCTTGATCCGATAGGTAAAAAAGATTTTTTGGCACTTCTTCACAAGTTAAAAGAAAGATTTGTTAAAACTATAATTATAGTTTCGCACGATATGAATATTATATCGGAACACTGCAATAAAGTTGCGGTATTTTCGCACGGTGAAATATATAAATCCGGAACACCGGAAGACGTGTTTTCTTCACGTGAAGAAGTTAAACGTTTGGGTTTGGAACTTCCTGTAACCGCTTCGCTTTATTCAAAGCTTAAAGATAACGGAATAGATATAAAATACAATCTTAAAAAAGAAACTTTTATAAAAGAACTTATAGAAAAATTCGGTAGAGGTAATAAGTCATGAGAGATTTAACTTTCGGTAGTTATTACCCTACGGAATCGTTCGTTCATAAAATGGATGCAAGGGCAAAGATAATATTTTCCATAGCATATCTTGTTGCGGTATTTATGGTTTCGTCATATCACTTTTTGGGATTTGGCGCTTGCTTATTGTTCGTTATAATAGCAACGGTTTTTTCTAAAGTTCCGATTTTACGTGTTTTAAAAAGCATAAAGATGATTTTATTCTTTATAATTCTATCTGCGGTAATTCAAGTTTTCTTTAACAAGAGCGGAACACCGCTTTGGGAAGGCGGGTTTATAACGGATGAAGGTTTGCTTAATGCAGGATTTATCGTTGCAAGAATAACGCTTGTTGTTTTGGGGGCTTCGCTTTTAACTTTAACTACGACGCCGGTAGAACTTGCCGACGGAATAGAGAGCCTTTTAACGCCACTTAAATTTATTAAATTTCCGGTTCACGAATTTGCGCTTATAATGAGCATTGCGCTTCGTTTTATACCAACGCTTTTAGATGAAACCGATAGAATAATAAAGGCACAAAAAGCAAGGGGTGCAGACTTTGAAACGGGCAATATTTTTAAGCGTGCAAAAGCACTTATCCCCGTTTTAATTCCACTTTTGATTTCTTCTTTCAGGCGTGCGGACGAACTTGCCGACGCTATGGATTCAAGATGTTATGCTGGCAGTAAAAACAGAACGAGATATAAAAAATTAAAGTTTACTTATAGAGATTTGATCGGCTTAGTTGTTTTGGCAGGTTTGATTACGGGTATCGTATTCTTAAATAAATTTTATATAGTTTTGGCGGTGGGGTTATGAGAATTAAACTTACCGTAAGTTACGATGGAACTTTATATGCCGGCTGGCAAAGACAAAAAAATGCGCCGTCAATTCAACAAACGATAGAAGAAGCAATTTATTCCGTAACGAAGGAAGAAGTTAAGGTTTGCGGAAGTGGGCGAACTGATAGTGGTGTTCACGCTTTGGGGCAGGTATGCCACTTTGATACGAACAGCACTATTCCACCGGAAAACTTTTATAAAGCATTAAATATAGTTTTGCCGAACGACGTAAAAGTATTAAAGAGTGAAAGGGTAGAAGATAATTTTAACGCTTGCCGAAGTGCAAAAAAGAAAACCTATTGCTATACTTTTTATACCGGAGATACGATAAAACCGCTTCTTGACAGATATGCCGAAAAGATTGACGGAAAAGTTGACGTTTCGCTAATGAAAGATTGCGCTTTGGTTTTAGTCGGTGAACACGATTTTAAGTGTTTTTGTGCAAGCGGAAGCGAAACTCTAACTACTGTTAGAACGCTTTATCAAGTTTCCGTTTCACAAGAAAACGATTTAATTAAAGTTACAGTAACGGGGAACGGCTTTTTATATAATATGGTAAGAATTATTGCGGGAACGCTTTTAGCAGTCGGGCAAAAGAGAATCACCAAAGAAACAGTTATAGAGATGCTGGAAAAAAAAGATAGGTCTTTGGGTGGAAAAACAATTTCGGCAAAAGGCTTATGTTTGTTAGAAGTAAAATACGAATAAATTGTGTTGAAAATTGTTTTAGGCACAATATATAGTTAAACATTTAAAAATAATAAAAAATAATAATTTAAATATAGAAAACAGTTAAAAAATACTTGACTTTATCCATTAAATTTTATAAGATAATTAGGCGTTTATGTGGGGCAAAATGTTTTTTGGGATTAGCCCTCCCGATGTTCAAGTCGTGATTGAACTAAAACGGATTGCTTTTTATAAATGTTTTTAATACAAAATTAAGGAGAAAATACTATGAAAACCTATATGGCTCATATAGAAGACGTTGAAAGAAAGTGGTATTTAGTAGATGCAGAAGGCGTTGCTTTAGGTCGTTTAGCATCAAAAGTTGCAGCAATTCTTCGTGGAAAGAACAAACCTACTTTCACACCAAACGTTGATACAGGCGATTTCGTTATCGTTATCAACTGTGATAAAGCAGTTTTAACAGGTAAGAAATTAGAAAAGAAATATTATAGATATCACACAGGCTTCATCGGCGGATTAAAAGAAATTCAATATAAAACATTGATGGAAACAAAGGCAGATGTTGCTGTTTACGAAGCTGTTAAAGGAATGCTTCCAAAGAACAGTTTAGGCAGAAAGATGCTCACAAAACTTAAAGTATATAAGGGTGCAGAGCATAATCATCAGGCACAAAAGCCTGAA
>JAZLMT010000088.1:0-14892 GCA_045598745.1 Christensenellaceae bacterium | reverse complement strand
GGTTCGTCAAGTAAGAATACCTTTGGTTCACGAACGATAGCACGGCCTAAAGCAACACGCTGTCTTTGACCACCTGAAAGAGCCTTCGGTTTTCTTGAAAGATACATTTCAATACCCAAGATTCTTGCAGCATCCTTAACTCTCTTATCAATTTCAGCTCTTGGCATTTTTCTTAACTTTAAGCCGAAAGCCATATTGTCATAAACCGTCATGTGCGGATAAAGAGCATAGTTTTGGAAAACCATTGCTATATCTCTATCTTTTGGAGCGCTGTTATTAACTAACTTTCCGTCAATATAAAGTTCGCCGGCAGAAATTTCTTCAAGACCTGCGATCATACGGAGTGTGGTTGACTTACCGCAACCTGAAGGACCAACGAATACGATAAATTCTTTGTCTTCAATATCAAGGTTAAAATCCGTTACGGCTGTTACGCCTGATGGATAAACCTTATAAATGTTTTTTAAATTTAAACTTGCCATAATTTCCTCCACGTCTACATTTAGACTTGTATATGTATAATTATTATATCATCAATAAATATATTTTTCAATATCAAATTAACTAAATTTATCGTGCTATATTATAAATATTGCACAAAAATATTATTTTTTAATCTAATTCGTCTAAAGTTAATTCTATTGCGGGAATAAATTCTTTAAGATAATACTTTACTGCGGGAACGTTAACTTCTTTAAGTTCTTTGCCGATACTCTCTTTTGCCTTTTTAAATTCGGAATTGCCGGCTTTAACTTCTTCTATACATTTTACGTAAGCCGAAAGCCTATCCGCATATTTAACGAGTTTATATTCATAAGAATTCGTATCCGGCATTATATACTCTTTATATTCACCCTTTAATTCTTCGGGAAGCATATTCAAAATTCTTTCTTCTGCCTGATGCTCTAAATCTTTATAGGCGTTCTTGATTTCTGGATTAAAATATTTTATAGGCGTTGGAAGATCGCCTGTGATAACTTCGCCAACCTCGTGATATTGTGCGAGTAAAACAACTTTCTTTTCGTCAGCGTTTCCACCGTAAATTTTGTTGTCAATAAGTGCTAAAGCGTGCGCTATAACCGCAACGTTTTGGCTGTGTTCCATAATATTTTCTTCTCTTAACGAGCGCATCAAACTCCAACGTTTAATATACTTCATTCTGTTCAAATACGAAAAAAACTTAAACATACTTTTCTCCTTTTGGGCTTACATTGTATCATAGAAAACTGCTTGACGCAACACTTTTTTTGCGTTATAATAAATATATAAAATTAAATATTCGCTATGGGTGCTGAATAGGCTGAGATTATACCATTTGAATCTGTCAAGATAATGCTTGAAAGAAAAGTGATTTATCAAAAATATAAGCACCAAATTTTTGGTGCTTTTTTTGTTAGCGAATAGAAGGAGCTTTTATGTTTAACTTGCTTGAAGGGGTTATCACAATGCCACTTATCGTTTTTTGCGTTGCCCTTTTTATTATTCTTATTCTACTCGCCTTTTTTTGCGATACAAATAAATTTTCTTTTGACACGAAAAGCATTGCTTTTGCCGGAATCACCGTTGCCACTTCCGTTGGACTTTCGTTTATCAAACTGTTCGTAATGCCACTCGGCGGAGATATAACTCTCGCTTCAATTTTGCCTATTCTTTTATATTCGTTTATATACGGAACTAAAAAAGGAGTTCTTATCGCAATAATTTTCGGCTTGATAAATTTTATAATTTTTCCTTTTTCGGTTCACCCTGCACAAATCATATTGGATTATCCCGTTGCTTTCGGTTTTATGGGATTATCTTCTGTGTTCGGCAAAATTAAAAAAATAAGAAATAAGCCTATTTTAGAATTTGTTTTAGGTTCGGTTACGGCATGCATATTCCGTTTTATTTGCCACGTTATTGCCGGTAGATTTGCCTACGAAACACCTTTTTTAGCAAATATCGCCTATAACAGTTTTGTGTTTGTAGACCTTGCAATCGCTGTCTTTATCGGAATTATTTTACTTTCTTCAAAATCTCTTTTAAGGCTAATTCTTGAAAGAAGAAAAAATAATTCTTTATAAAAATCTATATACTAACTCCGTAAAAAATAAAATTAACCGATTTGAAATTAAAAAAGTTTTTATTTGTTTATAATAACCAAAACTTCCCCTTCCTTAACGTTTATATAAACTTTTTCTTCTGTATTATAGTTGCTTATTCCACGGGTATCACCGTTTGTAAGCGTTAAATCGTTAAGCGGATAATAAAGCCCTTTACTGTTTGACACAACGCTCTTTTCCGTATACGGAATTATTGATATTCTAGAACCTTTTTTTATATTGAAGTTTTGCTCTCCGCTACACAATAAAATTTCACAATCATCTTCTGTTATTTTTGCTTTTAACGGCTGTTCTTTTGCAAGTTTAAGTAAAGCAATATTTCCGAAAACGTGCTCTATTCTGCCACCCGTTGCGCCGTAAATTGAAATTTCACTTGCCCCGTATTCCTTTGCAATAAGAACGGCTTTTTCACCATCGGTGAAATTTTTTTCTTTTTCAAGTTTAACAACGTTTTCGTTTAACGGAATTTTCTTTAAGGTATCAAAATCCCCAACAACCGCAAGCGTCTTTTTGTCTTTTAAGTATTTTTTATTTTTATATCCACCATCGGTATATATGACGTTTTCTTCCAAAACTTTTTTAATTTTATTCGGTGAGTTTAACACTATTGCAACTTTCATATTTTTAAATACCTTTCAACTATATCACCGGCAATTTTGCACATCTTGGCGCAAGGGCGTTTTTTATAATATTCTTCACTTCTGATTTCTGGGTTCGGAGAGCTTTCAAAACTGACTTTTCCCGATAATAAATCGGAACAAATAATTGAACCCGTTTCCTTTTTAAAATCTGCACACGCAGATTGAATAACAGAATATATTTCTTTCTTGTTTTCTCCGTCGCTTAATAGAAGTGATAAAACCATGCACATGCCGGAAACCGCACCGCAAGTCAATCTTTGGCGACCTAACCCACCGCCAAACCCTATAGCCATTTTCTTTAACGTCAATTCGTCAATTTTCAATTCGTTCTTAAACGCAAGAACCACCGACGTAGAACAATTATTACCTTCTAAAAAATATTTTTCCGCTTCTTCACCTTTCGTCATTTTTTCACCTTTATTTTATTATGCTTACCCTAAACGTTCTACCGTTATTTTCTTCGCCCATATCTACGTTAAAGGAATAGGAAAACGTTTTATCTTCGTCAAAATAAACCATGTAGCCGTCGTATTCATAGTAGTTATTATTGAATTTAACCCACTCGCCGTCTACGTATTCTTCAACGAACAGCCTTCCCAATTCGTTAAACCCGAATATGCGGTTTGAAGCAACGTTTTTCCCTTCGCTTATAGTGAATACTGCTACTTGCGAATCTTTATCAACTTCAATTTTATTTAAGAACGTATCTTCAATAATTTTACCTTTTTCTACCGATAAACTAAACGGCTTTAAGAGAGTGTTCTTTCTCAATTCTCTGATATTATCGTCGTTTACCGTGTTTTGATCACCCCAAGGAACAAGCACTATTTCAAAATGCATCTTGTCGCCCTTGTTAAGAGTTATACTATCAAAGTTCAAAGATAAATCTATATAGTTCGTTGTTGAAGGCGCATCGTAACGGCTTCTTACAACAAATTCCGTTTCCACGTTTTTGTTATCTATATATATATTATAGTTTTTAATTAAAATACCTAAATTAACGTAATCACTACTGTTAGTGCAATCATACATATCAAAATACGGACATTTATTTCCTAAAACGTATACGTCGTTAAAACTGTTTTCTAACGACCTTGATACGATTTTTAATAAGTTGTTTTTATCTAAATATCCAAACGATTTATATGACTTATGTAAAGAATTTGCCGAGAAGATTGAAAATTGTTTTTTGAAATCTTCAAACGAAATAGGCTCTAAAACTTCATAATCAATTTCATAATAGGTTCTGTTCTCGTCCGTTTGTGGCATTTCGGTATGCCTATAACTGCATTTTATCTTTCCGTCCGTTGAAATAAAATCTAACTTTAAGTCGGCATAAGTCGGACCGGAAGAAAGTATTTCGTCACTTAAATGTATCGTTTTTTGCACTTCGTCGTTAATATCAGTATAACGTGTTAAAACGTTTGATCCAAAGCTTGTGTGTTGAGGTTGGCTTTCCCAATATACCGCACTCATAGAACGGAAATCAGGCAAGTAGTTATCAACTTCAGATGCAATACAGTTGGTTTCGGTAACCCCCGTTGAAAGGTGATAATACTCGGTATAATACTGGATGGAAGATAATTGCTTTAACGGCATTTGCCCCCAATTTTGATATAGATGAATAAGCGTAAACTTATAGTCTTGATTTCCCGTTAAACTTAACGGGAAAATTGCTTCGCCGTAATATAAATCGTCTTTATCAAAAACAGGTTCTTCGTGTTCACCCATAAAGTTTTTGCAGTTTTGTGTTTGTATAGGAATAAGCAATCCGTTCTCGTCTAAAACAACGCTGTTTTCAAGATTGCCCGAATTATAACAACCGCCTAACACGTAAACTTTTCTATCGTCTAAAGAAGTTATTTTTCCGTTTATCTTAAACTGCTTTTGCGGTGTAGAATAAAAGGCTTGATTAAAACCCGCACCGTCAATAGTATAAACGTAACAGCCCCTAATAGAATCGTATCCTATGGCTTTGGAATTATTATCTACTTCAAAAATTTCTATTCCTAACGGATTATGCTCTATAAAACTTTCCTTCTTGAAAGCGGAAAAATCGCTTTCACTATCGGTATAAATTCTAAACCCGAAATTGAAAGATTCTAATTCGTTATACTCGTGATCTTCTATATTCGCTTTTATATCTAAAATATAGTAATCGGAATTTAAAGAAAGGTTTACAGTATATCCCTTATCAAAAGGAAGAATAACGCCCAAAACCCCCACGTTCTTTATCTTAAAAGCAACCGAAGCCTTTTGATTCGTTGTATTTTCCATTTCATCTTTATCAAGCAAAACGTAACTTTCTACGGTGTCTTTTTTAATCCTTATTTCGCAACCTGCATCTTCAATTATACTACCGTCTAAAGTTGAAAGAACAGTATCTTCTTGATAAAGTTTATCACCGTAAATATGGAAAGTTTTGTTTAATGAAAAATTGTTGTTCCCTAAATCAACTTTTAGCAATTCAAATTTTGTGATTTCTATATGCTCGTCTAATTTAGAACCTATATCTATCCTTAATTTTTTTATCGTTCCTTCATAGTTGGGAATCCTTGATAAAATAACGAAAAAATCTTCAAAATCTTTATTTTCGGAAATAGAAGTGTTTATAATCTGTTCGGCACACAAATCTTTTTTATCTGATGCCATATAAATTTGAAAACTACTTGAAAAAGGGGACTTTAACCTAACGTGTAAAACGTTATATTCCGTTGCTAAATAATTTGTTTTAAAAACTATTTGCGGATCATAAGGCGAAGAAATATCAAAGGTTAATTTTTCGTTATTAAGATTAAGATTTTTAACGTCGTATGTATAAGATATGTTTTCGTTTTTTAACAAAGATAAACCTGATCCGACTTTTTCAAAGTTCTCAAAAGTTTGACCTAAAAAATGTGTGTTATAGTAATAATAGCCTAACTTAAAAGTATTTTCCCTTGCATTTACTTTTGAATTTTTTGAATACTTTTTTTCGCCGTTTTTAACTATATACGTATCAAACGTATCCACCGCATAGCTTAAATTATTGCTCTTATTGTATATATTGCTAACGTTTTTATTTTCGCCTTTCAAGTTATAATCTAACGCTACGTTTTTGTTTTCTAAATGATAACTTCTTTTATCTTTATCGTTAAAATATCCACTAACTTTATTTTTTACTTCGTTAGAATATTCTATACTTTTGCCGTATTTAAGGCTTGATAAATATGCTTCGCTATCAAATTTATTTTCTTCTTGTGGTTCTTGGTGTTCTTCGTGTTGCTCTTCTTGCTGTTCTTCATGTTGTTGTTCATGTTGTTGTTCTTCCGGCTCTTTTCCGTGATGCTCTTCTTCACGGCTTTCGCCTTCTTCATCAATAACTTCTTCTTGCTTTTCTTTATCTGTTTTTGACGAATCTTTTTCGCCGAATTGACAACACGGCATAGTTATAATTATTGCCACCAAAACAAAAACTACTATTAAATTAAATAGCCTTTTTAATTTCATGATATTCCCTTTCTTATTTTATCTATATATCTATAATACTACAGTTTTGGTAAAAATTCAATATCAACCTTAAAATAGGTGTCTAAATATAATTATTGCACTAATCTTTTTGGGAGCCCTTTTGATATATCGTAACTTGTAGTTATTGCTACTTTTTCCCTGTTTTTCCCATTTAAAATTCAAAAAGCAATAACGCCCGAAAGTTTTTGCTAAAAGCACACGAGCTTTGCGAAGTGTATTTTTAAGAAAAACTTGATGGCGTTTCATGATTTGTGTTGTCGCAAATTTATTTGCGTAAGGTTGTAAAACAACTTTTTGCGAAGTATTAAGCAAAACAACACAAAGAATTTACAAAAATCTTTTCGATAGGCAAAAATACTACTTTTCCCATTTAAAATTCAAAAAGCAATAACTGCGTCGCAATTCGCTACTTATCTCCCAATGCTTTCGCATTGTTCGCCTTTTTAGCGTTTGCTCCTTTTCCCAAAAATCTTTTTACAAATCTTTTTGGGAGCCCTTTTGATATATAGTAACTTGTAGTTATTGCTACTTTTTCCCTGTTTTTCCCATTTAAAATTCAAAAAGCAATAACTACAAGTTACTGCTTCCTGAATAATATATGATAAGGGGGAAAATGATGAGCTATTTAAAATGTTTATTGTTTTTCAACAACAGACATAATATTACTACTTTAGACATTTTTTGTAAAGTAAAAATCTATGGTTTTTAAACATTTTTAAAAAGAAATTTTTGGTAAGATACTTTACTTCAAAATAACCTTATGGAAAATCTTCTTTCCCTTTTTGATTTTAATACCTTCTTTTAACTTGTTGCTGTCAAAAGCCGTCATAAAATCGGTAATTTTTTCATTATCAACGGTAACACCGCCTTGCATTATAAGTCTTTTTGCTTCGCCTTTAGATAAAGTTAATTTTGTTAATACCAAAATGTCTGCTATACTTATTTTACCATCGGTTAAGTCGCTTTCCGATAACTCTGTGGTTGGCATGTTTGCATCGTCGCCTTCTCCGGAGAAAAGTGCGTATGCCGATTGTTTTGCTTTATCGGCTTCTTCCTTTCCGTGAACAAGCTCGGTAAGTTCATAGGCAAGAATTTCCTTCTTTTCGTTAATTCTGTTATCTTCCCATTTTTCCATTTCTTTGATTTCGTCAAGCGGTAAGAAAGTTAACATTTTAATACATTTCATAACGTCGGCATCGTCAACGTTTCTCCAATATTGATAAAATTCAAACGGTGTTGTTTTATTAGGATCAAGCCAAACTGCACCTTTTGCGGTTTTACCCATTTTCTTCCCTTCGCTGTTAAGCAAAAGCGTAATGGTCATAGCAAAAGCGTCTTCACCCGTTTTCTTTCTGATAAGTTCCGTTCCACCGAGCATATTGCTCCACTGGTCATCACCGCCGAATTGCATATTGCAACCGTAATGATTATGTAAATACAAAAAGTCGTAAGATTGCATAATCATATACTTAAATTCTAAAAAGGAAAGCCCCTTTTCCATTCTTTGTTTATAGCACTCTGCTCTCAACATATTGTTAACGGAAAAGCAAGAACCAACGTCACGAAGTAAATCAACGTAATTTAATTTAAGAAGCCAATCGGCGTTGTTAACCATAACAGCCTTATCGTCACCGAATTCAATAAATCTTTCCATTTGCTTTTTAAAGCAATCGCAGTTATGTTGAATCGTTTCCGGCGTCATCATAGAACGCATATCCGTTCTTCCGGAAGGATCGCCGATATAACCTGTTCCGCCACCGATTAACACGACCGGCTTATTGCCTGCCATTTGCAACCTTTTCATTAAGCAAAAAGCCATAAAGTGCCCAACGTGAAGTGAATCCGCAGTCGGATCAAAGCCGATATAAAATCTGGCGCCACCGTTGTTGATAAGTTCTTTAATTTCTTTTTCGTCGGTAACTTGGGCTATTAAGCCACGTTCAACCAATTCTTCATAAATTTCCATTATTTGCCTCTTTATTTAATAACTTTTTATATAACGTCAAATATTCTTTTTTATTATCTTGCCAACTTGTGAAAAGGTTTTTAGCCTCTTTTCCGGCATCTTTCAGTTTATCTCTATGGTTTATAAAATAAATAATTTTTTCTGCAAAATCTTCTACACCGTATTTAGAAGTAAACCCGTTTTCACCATCATTTATTCTTTCGGAAGCACCTGTCCCTTCAATCACTAACGAAGGCGTTCCCATATTTCCCGCTTCACAAACAACAAGCGGATCGTTATCAAAAACAGAAGGGAACAAAAACAAATCGTTTTCCGCATAAAGTTTATCAAGTTTTTTGCTATCGGTAGTTCTCCCTAAAAACTTGATGCAATCCGACAGTTGTTTTTTCGCTACGTATTTTTCAAAATACTTTCTGTCTTGCCCGTCACCGACAATATTAAAAATAAAGTTATATCCCTTTTTCTTAACAATATCAAGTGCGTCAATTGTAAACTTTATATTTTTATATTTTATTATTAACCCCACGAAAAGAAAGTTAATAATTTCGTTTTCACTTTTAACAAAACTGTTGTTTCTTCTTATTCCGCCGTTTTTTATAACGACAATTTCTTTCTTTAAGCCATAACTTTTAAGTTCGTTTTGCATATCGTGAGAAACGGAACAAACACAGTCGGCATTATTTAAGTATTTTGCAAAAGAGTGAACGATTATCTTTGCCAAAAGCGGAATATGGATTGCCCTTTTATAGCAATATAAATACTTTGTATGAACGGTTGAAACAACTTTGATTTTATTCTTTTTCGCATATTTTATTGCGTATTTAAAAATAGGCCCCAGCGTCATAGTATGAATAATATCAGGCTTAAATTCTTTAAGGGCTTCTTTTGTTTTTTTACATAAATTCGGTAGTGCAACGGAATCGTTTTTAGTTATTTGTTTGCTTTTAATTCTAATGGTTCTAAAATTAAAATCATCGGAAAACGGTTTTTTATAAGTAGGTGCAAATAAAACCACTTCATTATCAATCGCAAGTTCTTTGCAATAATATAAAACTGCGTTTTCCGTTCCCCCCACCCCGGGAAGGTAACTATCGGAAAAAATTGCTATTCTCATTTTCACTCCCAAAAACCAAACATTATTCTATCTTATATAATGGTAAAAGTCAAGAAATAACACTATTTTTGTCTATCAAGGCAATTATTAACTAATATCTTGACAATTTATAATTAATATTATAAAATTATTGCATGCCTAAAAACAAAAAGAACACTATCATCGCAACTAAAATAGACATTGATGAAAATTTAGAGCCTGTTATCGTTGACCTTGATGAAAAACAATATAAAAAAGAAATATCAAAACAAAATAATGCTTCCGATGCTTTTGATGAAATAAAGGCAAAAAAAGCCGTTATAAATAAAGTATTCGGTATCCCTAACGATCAAAGTATTTCAGAAAGACAAAAAAAGTTCAAAAAAATTGTTTCCGTTTTATTTATTATTTTGGTTATAGGGTGCTTGGCATTAATTTTCTATAACGATTTTTTTGGTGATAGAAACGAACTTGCTTCTTTTGACGAAGCAAAAGATATCCTTTTATCAAATTGGTATTATCTTATAATCGCACTGTTTTCAACGTTTTTGGTTTTGTTCTTTAAGGGCGCAAAACTTTCCGTTCTATGTAAAATAACCACAAAAAAATATCATTTCAGAACTTGCTTTGAAACGGGAATTATAGGAACTTATTATAATAACGTTACCCCGCTTGCTGTCGGCGGTCAACCTTTTGAAATTTATCATTTAACAAAAGACGGTATTCCAAGCGGTTCTGCCTCTTCTATGCCGATAGTTGCATTTTTCTTAAATCAAGTTGCTTTCGTTGTTTTAAGTATAATTTCGTTATCGTTATTGAATAAAAATACTTTTACTGAATTTACTTCAGCCCTTCCGGTAATTATCATATCTATGTCAATAATCGGATTGGTTTTATGTATGTTTGTTCCGTCGCTTGTTTTCATCTTTTCGCTAACCCCGAGACTATGTGGCTTTTTGGTTAAGTTTATAATCGGTTTAGGCGGTAAACTCCGTATTATAAGAAACCCTAAACTTACAACGTATAAAGTTTTTAAAACAGTTATGCTTAATTCAAAGTGCATAAAGAAAATCGCAACTTCGCCTGTTAGATTTATAATAGCAATCTTGATTTCTTTTTGCGAACAACTTGCAACGTCTTCTATTGCATACTTCGTTTTAAGATTCTTCGGGTTTGATTTGCCTGAAGGTGGTTTTATTGAGTGGATGATGGTTGTTCAGCTTTGCTTTATACTATACTCTGCGGTTTCGTTTATTCCGACACCGGGCAATTCAGGTGCGGCAGATATTTCGTTTAATACACTTTTTGCCGCCGGCATGATGGTAGGTTCACGTCCTACAAGCGGGCTGGCTTTCCCTGCTCTTATTCTTTGGAGAGTTTTGAGTTTCTATTCGTTTATTATTATTGGTTTTATCTTTATCAGAAGAAAAAATAAAAAAGAAAAACGAAAAATAAACAATAGTCTACCAAAAGAACAATCGTTTTTAGATTAAAAATTCCCCACTCGTTCACGAGTGGGTTTTTTTAACAAAAAAAATAATTATATAACAAATTCTGTCATTTTTTTCTAAAACTTTTCATATATATTATATGAAAGATATTTTGGAGAAAATATGGATTACTTTACAAAAACAATGGTTGTTCATCAAGTTGAAAACGGATTTTCCCTTCCGAATAGGCCGATTTCGGCAATAGTCAGATTTGAAAGAGAAGACGGGGTTTTCAGAACTTATGTATCCCTTACAAATTTAGTTTACAGAGATAGCGGAGATTTCTTTTTCAGCGTTGTTGATAAACAAAATCAAAACTACATATTTCAAATAGAAAAGAATAAAAATTCACTTCTGTTTACTTTTCCTACTATTCCGGATATTGAAAAAGATTGTTCTATCGGAATTTATTTTGTTGACAACGATATCCCGCTTTTAATTGCTTTCACCAAAACGGAAAAAGGTATTTCTATATCGGATTTTAAAAAAATTTTATATGATAAATATATAAAAAACACTATACATATTGATTATAAAAACAAAACTGAAGAATATGAAATTCAAAATGAAAATTCCTTTTCCCCCGAAACCGAAGAAATAGAAAGCTTAAAAGAAATAAAAAAATTATACGACGACGAGGCAGTTGCCACCGAAAACTATTACGAAGACGACGAAGAATTAAAAAAGAAGTTAGAATTTATAGAGAGTTTTGAAAATGACTTTAACGGAAATGAAAATGAACAAAATGATTTTAGAGAGCAAGAAAAAACAGAAAAAAGCAATGATGACGCTAAAGTTTATGAAGATGAAGAAGATGGCGACTCAATCAAAAACTATTCAGAACAAAACCCCTTCTATTTAACCGTTGAAAAAGAATTAACCGACGTTTTAGAAAAATTTCCACAAGATACAATGCTATCAAATATAATACCGAATAGTAAGTTTGTCAAAGTCAATTATGCCGAAAACAAATACTATGCCGTCGGCTTAATTTATGAAAATAAAAAAGAACGCTATATTTGTTACGGCGTTCCCGATAAATATTCAAAAAACCCACCGAAAGAATTAAAAGGATACTGTCAATTTATTCCGCTATCAATGTTTAACCCTTTTGGCGACGGATACTGGATGATGTTTCAAGATGCAATTTTCGGAACTTGCGTCAAAATGAAATAGTTTAATTCCCTACCCCTTAGAAATAAGGGGTAATTTTTAAGGTATGATATATACCTGTCATACCGAGCGAAGCGAGTGTATCTTTAATTATACTTGTCATTCTGAGACGGGCTTATATAACGGGCAAGCGAAGAATCTCTTTTTATAAAAGAAAATAAAATCTATAACTTTTCGTGCCGAAAAGATTACAAAAGACATGGGGGATTGCGATGTCCCCCCTTTTACCCCCTTAAGACGCTTTTCAATCCCTTTTGTATTTCCCCTTACTCTTTAAGGGGAAAGATTTTATAGGTATAATATATACCTGTCATACTGACTTTACGTTTGTTACGAGTGTATCTTTAATTATACTTGTCATTCTGAGACGGGCTTATATAACGGGCAAACGAAGAATCTCTTTTTATAAAAGAAAAGTAAAAGTTTTTTATGTTAAGGGACTGAAACTGTTTTCCGCACGCCATTGACAGGCTAATAATGTGACTTAGTGCTCCGTAACAAAGTGGAGGAGTATCCGTTTCTTGTCCCTTAACAATCCCTAACTTCCGAAAACTCCTCAAAACCCCTAACCCCTTAATCTTTAAGGGGAAGGGATAAGAAGCTTTTCAATCCCTTTTATTTTCCCCTTAATCTCTAAGGGGAAACTTTTTTAGGTATAAATATATACCTTTCTTTCTATATTCGGTAAAAGCTATAAAAAAGTTATCAAATAAAATCAATTTGTCATTGCATAAATAAAATAAATATGATATAATATAATAAATAAAATAAGTTATAACGTTTTGGAGGAATTATGGCTTTTTTAGAAATTAGTAATTTTAATAAAAAATTTGGCAATACTCAAGCACTAAAAGATATAAATCTTGCCATTGAAAAGGGAGAAATCGTTTCAATTATCGGCCCTTCCGGCTCGGGAAAGTCAACACTTTTAAAATGTATCAATTTTATGGAAAGTGTAGACAGTGGTAAAATGGAACTTAACGGTAACGTGTTAATTGACGGGCCACTTAACAAAAAAGATAAAACTTTAACTGATAAAAGCTTAAAATTCGGTTACGTTGCTCAACCAGTTAACCTTATTCCCGAATATTCTGTATTTAAAAATATTTCTCTTGTTCCAACAGCATTATTGAGAACAAAATATAAGAATATTAAAAAGGTAACAAAACTCAATACTTTTGAAGAAGTTGATAATGACGAAGGTATTGAACCTGAAGAACCAAAGCTTGTGACCGATGCAAACGCTATTCTTTATTTAAACAAATCTTCTTCTAACAAAGAAAACAAAAAAGAATGGTTCAATAAAGAAAGAGACGAAATTAGAATTGAATGTTCTAAAAACCTTAAAAAAGTTGGTTTGGAAGATAAAAACTGGGCATATCCGGGAGAACTTTCTTCCGGTCAACAACAAAGGGTTGCTATTGCAAAAGCACTTTCAAATAAACCAAAAGTTTTATGTTGTGATGACTTAACAACCGTTGAAGTTTATAAAGTCCTTCAATCATTAAAAGATAAAAATATGCCTATAATTATCGCTACACACGAACTTGATTTTGCTAAAAACGTTTCTGATAAAGTCGTATTTATGGCAGACGGCGAAATTGTTGCAGTTGGAAAACCTGAAGTTATTTTTGATTCTCCAAAATCAAAGAAAATAAAAGATTTTTTATCAAATATTAAATATTAATATAAAAAAATAAAAAATAAAAGTAAAGAAGTTGTAGTTTTAAGTTACAACTTCTTTTTATTAACCGTTTTTTATATATTTATTATTATTTCGTTTTGCTTTTCGGCATATCTTACGGTTGAAAACGTTCCCCCGTAATTTCTCCTTAAATAAGCTACTAAAAGGCTGGAATGATCTACCATAAATTCATTCCTCTTTTGCATGCAAGAATCTGTATATTCTTTTCCTATATATATTCTTTCATCAGCATCTAAAACCATGTTTTTATAGTCGTTTTTTTGTTTTTGAGTATATTTTAAATCTTGATTTTCACAAGGAATACATGCTATAAGTTTAATATTTTTTTCTTTTTTAATATCACTTAAAATTTCAAAACAAAGTTTATCAAAACCTAAAGCCATACCTATCAAAAAAGTATCAAAACCCTTTTCTATTATAGATATAAACAATAATTTTAACTTCTCTTTATCTATATTGTTTATAACTCTATGGCCGGTTACAGCACACGCCCTTGCCTTATTTATAAATATTTCACTCACAGTGGATTTTTTCTCTCCTTACCTCTTCCCCTAGGATATTTTTTATCTGTTTTACTTATTTTTTTTATTTGAATTATACTTCTTTTTGCACCTTCAAGTTCAAATTCCGCTACTATATCAATTTTTCCACCCAAAATTTTAATTGCATTTTGAGATTCTTTTAATTCTTCATTAGAATCACCTTTAAGTGCAACAAATTTTCCATTAACTTTTACAAACGGCATACAATATTCACATAACGTATTAAGCCTTGCAACAGCCCTTGCAGAACATAAATCAAATTTTTCTCTATATTCTTCTTTTATAGCAAGTTCTTCCGCTCTACCGTTTATAACCGAAGCGTTTTTTAAACCCAATTCTTTTATAACTACACTTAAAAATTCACATTTTTTTCCTGTAGCTTCAAGCATTGTTCCCTTTATATTTTCGTTCATTATCATTATAGGAATTGCCGGAAATCCACCCCCGGAACCTATATCAATAAAGTTATCAACATCAAAAAAAGGAGTTGCTAACACACTGTCTATAAAATGTTTTAAATATACTTCTCTCTTTTTCGTAATCGCTGTTATATTGAATTTTTCATTATAAAAAACTAAAAGATCATAGTATTTTTCAAACTTTTTTAACTGTTCTTCATTTATACTTATGTTATACTTTTCAAACAATTCTTTCATATAAAAATTATGAC
>JAZLMT010000087.1:0-3258 GCA_045598745.1 Christensenellaceae bacterium | reverse complement strand
GCAGTAACACCTGCTAAAAGACTTGGCCGTGGTATCGGTTCCGGTCTTGGAAAAACCAGTGGTAAAGGACATAAAGGTCAATGGGCAAGAAGTGGTGGCGGAGTTCGTCCTGGATTTGAAGGTGGTCAAATGCCTTTAATCAGACGTGTTCCAAAGCGTGGTTTCAACAATCATTTCAGAAAGGTTTATAGCGTAGTTAATCTTTCAGCTTTAGAAACATTTGAAAATGGTGCAGAAGTTGATATCTGTTCATTAAACGAAAAAGGTCTTATCAAAATTGTTAAGGGTTCAGTAGGTATGAAAGTTTTAGGTAACGGAACGCTTACAAAGAATTTAACAGTTAAGGCAAGCAGTTTTTCACAAGGTGCAAAAGAAGCCATCGAGAAAGCCGGTGGCAAAGCAGAAATAATCGAATAATTGATGGCAAATGCCATCAATTCCGATTAAAATCGGATAACCTTTAAGGAGGCGAAAATGTTACAAACAATTATCAATGCTTTTAAAATAAAAGAAGTAAGACGTAAAATTTTAATTACGATTGGCCTTCTCTTTATTTACAGGCTTGGATGTTATATTCCGGTTCCTGGCGTAAGCCTTGCAACTAACAAAGAAGTATTTTCAAATTATACGTTCCTTAATATTATGAGTGCCGTATCAGGTGGCGCTTTACAATACGGAACATTCTTTGCTATGGGTATTGGGCCATATATCAATGCTTCAATTATCGTTGAACTTTTAACTGTTGGTATTCCTGCTTTGGAAAGACTTTCTAAAGAGGGTGAAGAAGGTAGAAGAAAGATCAACAATATCACAAGAATTGTAACGCTTATTTTAGCGATTGCACAAGCAGTTGGTATTTTGGTTGGTATTGCCGGAGATTATATTCAACACGATTTATTATTCGGCGAAAATGTAAAAGCATTAAACTATATATTCTTAATTATTGTTTATACAGCCGGTGCTGCAATGACTATGTGGATTGGCGAAAGAATCACCGACTACGGTGTTTCAAACGGTATTTCACTTTTAATCTTCGCAGGTATTTTGGCTACTGCAGGAACAACAATTGTCAATATGTTTACAAATTGGACTGACACTTCTTTCTGGACTTTGTTTGGTTTCGTTATTGCAACAATCGTTATCTTTGGTGCAATCGTAACGGTAAACAGTGCTGAAAGAAAGATTCCTGTTCAATATGCTAAACAAGTTAAGGGCAGAAAGATGTATGGTGGGCAATCTACACATATTCCTATCAAAGTTAACTCTTCCGGAGTTATGCCATTGATTTTTGCATTTGCAATTCTTTCATTCCCAGATTTAATCATCAATTTAGTTGGTGTTTCATCAGATAACTGGTGGTCAAATAATATGGGAACAGGAAGCTGGGTATATATGGTAGTTTTGTGCTTACTTATC
Organism: Christensenellaceae bacterium; assembly: GCA_045598745.1. GTDB lineage: Bacteria > Bacillota > Clostridia > Christensenellales > Borkfalkiaceae > UBA1259. Next base: position 1,842 of record JAZLMT010000087.1, on the reverse strand, counting down.
CTTTTTTTCTCATACTTCTATAATCAGATTCAATTTAATCCTGACGATATCAGTAAGAGTATTCAAGGAAACGGTGGATTTATTCCAGGCACACGTCCGGGAAAACCTACAGCAGATTATTTGAAGAGAATTTCAAACAGAATCACATTATTCGGTGCTATTTATTTAGCACTTGTTGCATTGATCCCATCACTTATTTTTAAGGCAATAGGTGGTGATAGTTTGATGAACGTATTCAGTGCTACAGGGCTTCTCATTATAGTTTCAGTTGCTCTTGAATTTGAACAAGCACTTCAATCACAAATAATGATGAAAAATTATAAAGGATTTTTGAAATAAACCATGAAAATTGTTTTGTTAGGCGCGCCAGGAAGTGGCAAAGGAACTAGAGCAAAATACATTTCTTCTTATTATGGAATCCCACATATTTCAACGGGTGATTTGTTTAGAGAGAATATTGAAAATAAAACACCTTTAGGGATAAAAGTTACCGAGATTATGAAAACCGGAAAACTTTGTCCTGACGATTTAACTATAGAAATGGTTAAAGAAAGGCTTACCAAAGAAGATTGTAAAAAAGGTTACCTTTTAGACGGCTTCCCTAGAAATTTATATCAAGCCAAGGCTTTAGATAAAATTTCTCCGCCTGACGAAGTTTTCAACGTGGATATTCCTTTAGAAAAGATTGAAAAGAGAATAACAGGAAGAAGAGTATGTTCTTCTTGTCATTCTTCTTTTAATGTTGAGTTTATCGGGGACAACAAGGTATGTCCTGACTGTGGTGGTGAACTTATCAGAAGAAAAGATGACGAGCCTGAAATAGTTAGGAAAAGAATTGAAGTCTACAATGAACAAACGAAGCCACTTTTAGACTATTATTCTAAGCAAAATAAAATAGTAGTTATAGATGGTGATAAAGATATAGATAAAATCTTTGAAGATATAAAAAAGGTTTTGAAATGATAACTGTAAAGACGCCTGCCGAAATAGAACTTATGCGTGACGCAGGCAAAATGACTAGAGACGTTTTAGATTTAATAGGAAGCAGAATAAAAGAAGGCATGACTACTAATGATTTAGATAGAATTGCTTTTGAATATATTAAGTCATGTGGAGCAGAGCCGTCATTTTTAGGATATGGTGGTTATCCCGCATCAATTTGTGCTTCTGTTGACGATATGGTTGTTCACGGTATTCCGTCAGACGATATTGTTATAAAAGAAGGGCAAATAGTCAGTATAGACGTCGGTGTTATTTATAATGGTTGGCAAGGTGATGCTGCAAGAACCTTTATGATCGGCAAAGTTTCCGAAGAAAAGAGAAAGCTTGTTAAAGTAACCGAAGAGTGTTTCTTTAAGGCGATTGAAAATTTGAGAGACGGAACACCTCTTGGCGATATAGGTTACGCCGTTCAAACTCATGCAGAAGCAAACGGATACGGCGTTGTTAGAGCTTTGGTTGGCCACGGTATAGGCCGTGAGATGCACGAAGATCCTTCAGTTCCTAATTTTGGAAAAAGGGGAACGGGTATAAGACTTAAAGCAGGTATGACAATAGCTATTGAACCAATGATCAATATGGGCACGTTTAAGGTAGACTTTATGAGAGACGGCTGGGGTGTCAGAACACACGACAGATTGCCGTCAAGCCACTATGAAAATACAGTTGCAATTTTAGAAGACGGAGTAGAAATACTCACACTATAAAAAAGCAGTTTTACTTATAAATAAAATTGTTTTAAGCCTAAAATATATTTGACAATTATATACTTTTTTAGTATATTATAATATGGTCGTTTTTATGGGTAAAAATCCCATAGATTCTCAAAACAAAAAACAGGAG
>JAZLMT010000086.1:0-8946 GCA_045598745.1 Christensenellaceae bacterium | reverse complement strand
AAAGTGAGAATTGTTATCTTTTTATTAGAGAGAAAAATTTTGCAAATTTAACAGGTTTAATATTGACATTTTTTGACATTTTTTGTAAGGTTAAAAAAAGGAGATATCAATGAACTATCAAAATAGAAAAACTTGGTTTAACGTTTATAAAAAGTTTTTAAGATGTCGTTATAGAAAAGTTGAATTTGTATATTTGGGAGATAAGCCTACTGAACAAAGTTTGATTTTAAGTAATCATGAAGGCACAGACGCTCCACTTTCACTTGAAATATATGCTGATTTTCCAATAAGATTTTGGGGAACGGCAGAGATGAATAGTGGTTTAATTAAAATGTATAAATATCAAACCAAAGTATACTATCATGAAAAAAAACATTGGAATTTGTTTTTGGCAAGATTGTTTTGCCTTTTAGCAAGCCCGCTCACTAATATCTTTTATAAAGGATTAAATTTAATTTCTGTATATAAAGATGCAAGGCTTAAAAGAACGATAACAGAATCAATAGACACTATGAAAAACGACAAGTCAAATATAGTAGTGTTTCCGGAAATTTCCGATGAGGGATATCAAAAATATCTTAAAGGGTTTTACGGTGGGTGTATTGTTTTGTGTGATAAACTTTTATATGAAGGAATTGATATAAAAGTATTCACTTGCTATTTTAATAAAAAACAACGTAAATATTATTTTAATAAACCGATTCAATATAGCGAACTAAAGGAAAGATTTTTAGATAGAAAAAATATTTGTGAATTTTTAGTTAAGGAATGTAATAATCTTGCTGATTTATAAAAACAAAACAGCCTATTTCAAATAATAGGCTGTTTTTTAAATTAATATCATTTATTATAGCAATCACATCTATGCGTTCCGTTGTAACCTGTATCGTGGCATTTAGGACAAGCGTATTGTGGTGTTAAATCTTCTAACGTTAACTTAAATTCACTTAACATATTGTTTGCTTTAAATATCAAATTGCTCTTTTCTTCTTCTAACTTTTTTAATAATTCGTTGTTATTATCTATTTCTGCAAAAGCCAAATCTTTTTCTATAGAGTTAAGCCTACTGTATATATCGTTAAATCCTTCAATAGAGAAAGCGGTTTCAATATTCTTTTGCGCCCTTGATACTGCTTTGTTTCTGCGCCTTTCATATTCTCTGTTATATTCTTCTTGACTAGCCTCTCCTTGCGCAGAAGAAGGGGGTAAACCTATCTTATCAGGCGTATAATAGCCACTATTCTTCCAACTTGACAGTATTCCGTTTATATACGGAATAGGGGAAGCCTTACCGGAAGCGAGTTTGCCGGCTTCCAAAATCATATCTTCAGAGAAGTTCCAAGTTTTCCACATTGCAACGTTTTCTCTATCCCAATTGTTTGGCCTACGGTTGATTCCGCAGGTGATTAAAAGTTTAGATATGAATTCATCGGTTTTCTTTTGCCCGTCAAAATAATCGTTTACGCTCGTTAAATCAATAAACCCTTTGTTTCTTAATTCTTCCAAAAGACTATCCATATATTGCAAGGTGTTTTTGCCTATCTTAAAACAATACGTAGCGATAAAAATAAGCGTTTCCGAAGTAAATCCGAAAGAAAACCATTTTTTTGTATACGTTTCAACAACCGTATCAATAATATCCATATATATTGATAGGGCACGGTTGATTTTTATTGCCGTGTCGTAAATATTTTGTTTTTCTTTAATAAAGTTTTCAATTTCTTCTTTAGAAAAACTTTTCATACCGTATAGTTCAAGCAAAAATTCATCTAATTTTGCCATACTGCCTTTTTTCATTTTTGTTGCAGCATAAACTATATTGTCTATATCAAAAGATAATTCTTCCGTCCACTTTTTCAGTAAATTAAGATCATCAATTTCCGGCCCACGTTTAAGCGATAGTGCTTTAAGTATTTTTTCAATTTCTGCCGTTCTGAATATATAAGAAGAAAGTTCGTTTTCAACCTTTTCTTGAGTGATAATTCCACGTGCGCCGAAGTCTTTTGCAACCTTCAAAATATAGTGGTATCCAATGTCTTTACCCTTTCTGTCTGCGCAGTATTTGACTATCATGAGCATTGCTTCAGGCTTTATACCATACGTTTCCATAACCGAAAAATACTCGGTATATTCGTTTGTTGAAATCATTCTTTCAGGTAAAAGGGCTTGAACACCTTTTGCAAAATCGGTATATTTTTCCGCCTTGTATTTTCTGGGTTTACTGTTAAACGAGTTTTTAACCGGAAGATATTGAACGGAAAAAGGTGAATCCGATACTACCGAAAGAAGCCCGAATTCTTCCCAAAACAAGAAGCAATCTTTAACTTGATCTTCCGTTAAGTTAAGTGTTTTCGCAATATCGCCGATATTTTGATCGTATTCTTGATTTTGGCATAGGAATAAACCGTAAAGATAAACTTTTACGGCTTCACCCGAAGCATTAGGCATATATTCAAATAAAAAAACATTTTCTATATTGGTATAAGCCGATACGGAAAATTCTTTTGAAAAAGAACAAGTCATATAAACTCCTAATAAATTTCAAAAATACTTGCAATCACTACCTATATGTTATATAATATATAACTAATAGTATAAGTAGAAGTATCGCATTTTTGCGAGTAAAAACAATTATACTTTAGAAAATAAAAAAAATCAACTTATTTTTAAACTTTTAACGAGGAATTATGGCAGTAAATATTTTAACACCTATATCAATATGGAAAGATATGTATCTTCCAAGCGTTGTAACAAGTGTTCCTATTTCAGAAGTAGTTGAAAACGGAATAGTAAAAAAACGCTTTTTTATTGACGGCAGAAAGACTGATCAAGGGCAAGTTGAAATTTTTGCTACGATCGTTAAAAAACAGAGTGTTGATAAAGCACCGGCAATCTTGATGCTTAAAGAATTTGAAAATGATTCAATTTTACCTTCTATGACAGAGATTGCAAAAGAAGGTTATATTGCCTTTACTGTTGATATTGAAGGGAAGAATAAAAGCGGAGAATATTCTACTATTTATCCGGAAGATATAAATTATGCAAATTACAGTATTGCAAAAGAAAATCTTACGACTTTATTAAGAACTGCAAAGGAAAGCTGTTATTACGAGTGGGCTTACGTGTTAAAATATGCAATATGGTATTTGCACGGATGTGATTTCGTTACTAAAATAGGTGTTATAGGAAGTGGAATAAACGTAACTTCACTTTGGCAAGCAGTTGCTTTTAACGAAGTTGTTTCTGCATTTGTTCCTATTTTCAATATCGGGTGGAAGTTTTATAAAGGGCATTACAAATTTGATAACGAACCGGAAATTATTTTCCCTGATGAAGAATTATCGTTTATTGCCGGAATAGAACCGCAATCTTATGCCAGTTACGTAAAGTGCCCAACGTTTGCGATTTGTAACAGCAACGACATATTGTTTGATTCAGATAGAGCACACGATACAATAAAGAGAGTTGATAACGACGTTAAAGGTATTTACTATGAGAATAAGTGTTTGCACGGTTTAACTAACGAAGCAATAAATACGATAAAAGCTTTTTTCTATAAGACGCTTAAGTGTGAAGAAAAAGTTGATTTTATTGAACCGAATATTTCTTCAAAAATCTCAAATGGTGAAATAACCGTAACGGTTGATACTTTGGATAGTGCCGTAAAGAGTGTTTCGTTATATGCATCGGAAGAACAAATAAAAACAGAGTTTAGAAACTATATCCGTATTGATAAGTGTAAAACTAAAGGAAGTGCGTTTATTTTTAAGTATGTTCCTTTTAATAAATCAAAGAGAGTTATTTTTTTCGCAACGGCTACTTTACAAGACGGTTCTTTTATAAGCACAAATATTGAAGCCGTTGAATTTAAAGAAGAAGATTTTTCTTCTAATTTTTCAAATCAAGTTTTTTATTCAAGTAGAGAAGAAGGCGCGGAAAATATTTTTGCGTCAAAGAATAAAATCAGATTTAACGAAATTTTTAATTCAAAAAAAGATATTTTACCTGTAAAGACAGGGGCGCAAGGAATAAAGGGGCTTTCAATAAAGAGCGGTATTATTTCTTTTGCAATACAAAACGTTAAATATAAGCCTGCGTTTGACAGCATTTTAATGTTTGATTTGTTTTCCGTTGAAGCCGGTGAAGTATTCGTTAAATGTTATTTGGATTATTATGGTGATAGAAAGGAATACAGTTGTTGTATAAAATTATCACCGTCTAAAGCATGGGTAAATAATAAAATTGATTTTTCACGTTTTAAAACGGAAGAAGGTTTTTCTTTGAAGGAATCAGATGAGATTGAAGCGATTGAATTTTATTGTGATAAAGACGTGCTTATCAATAATATTTTATGGATATAATATAGAGCAAAAAGCAGAAGATAAAGTGCTTTAATTTTTTGAAATTAATATTATAGCATAGAACGAATACAATAATTTCAAAAGGAGATATAAATGAGTTCAGGTGAAAGGTCGGGAAAGGGGTTTATAATTCTAATGGTAGTCCTTATAATCTTATTATTGGGATTAATAGGCTATAAGTTTTATTTTATCAACATAGAAGTTGACGGAGATTCTATGAATCCAACACTTGTAAACGGTAACGAATTAGTTGTAAATAAACTTGCTTTACCTGATTATAACGATATTGCCGTATTTAATATAGAGGAAAGGGCGAACGCAGAAGGTAAAGAGCATTATTGGATTATTAAAAGAGTTATAGGAAAAGAAGGGGATAAAATAAAAATAGAAAACGGAATTGTTTATAGGCAATCCCCAACCGATAGTGAATATGTTTTTGTTGAAAACGCAGGCTTTGAGACAATAGGCAGAACAGACGTAGATTCCGTTAATCAAAAAGATGAGTGGGAAGTCGGAAAAGACGAATACTTCTTTTTAGGTGATAATAGAATAAACAGTTGGGATAGTAGGCATTACGGTTTAAGAAATAAAGAAGATTTAGTTGGTGTCGTTACCACCTGGTCTTTAGAAAAGGAAGGCTTTTGGTATGGATTTCATAGCGTAGTAAACTATCCAAGCACTTGGTTTTCATCATGCACTAATAGGGGAGAATAAAGGTGTTTTTCTTTAGAAACAGGATTGCGTTTTCTGCGCTTTTAACAATAGTTATAGGTGCAATAAAAGTTGCGCTTGACGTTGTATATAAAGTATTAAAAGTATTAAAACTTCAATTTTTAGTGGGCGTTTTATTTGTTGGTGCGGTTTTATTTATTTTTAACGTTATTCCGGAAAATACAAGTGTCTTTATCATTTTTATTGCGTTTGCCGTATTAGGACTTTTTGTGTTTATATTCGGCAATCTTCATAGGGTTACAAAGGTAATAAATAAAATAGAAAAAGAAAGAGCAAAAAATGACGAAGAAAAGGAAAAAGAAAAAAATATAGAAAATCTTATTGAAAGAAAGTTTGACGAGTTAAAAGACGGTTCTAAAGAAGAACCGAAAAGAGAAGAAATATATCAACAACCTGCTGAAATAAAGAAAGAAAAATTTCCAAAGTATTTTTCGGTTAAAGGGCAAAAGAATTTTGTTATGGCTGAATACGAAGACAGGTTTGTTTTATACCGCAGGGAAAACGGAAAGTTATATAAAGTTAGGGTAGACTCAAAGGAGAGATAATGGAATATTTTACAAATAAGGACATAGAGATTGTAAATAAGCAAAGGAAAAATGCTATCATAGGTTTAGTTATAATAATAGCAACGTTTCTTTTTTTGACTTTGGGATTTATTTTATGGTATAGAACGCTTCCGTATAAATCGCCTTTAATTAAAACGATAAAGTGGATACATTATCCGTTGACAGGGCTTTTTGTTGTCGTTTTGTTTTTATACGTCGGAATATTTTTCAGAAGAATAAATAAAAGATATCAATATCAAAAAGGTATGGTTGTCGGGCTGAAGGAAACTTCTATTGGAACGTTTATTGAATACAGTTCCGAAATGCAAGATAAAGACGGGGTTGATTTTAAGGCTTTGGTTTTTTTAGAGTGGAATAAGTATAAAAAAGATTTTTTTGAAAGAAAAGTTTTGGTATTTTATGATAGAGAATTTCCGCAAATAGAAAAAGATGCAAAGGTTGAATATACTACGCAAAGTAACGTTTTGATGGAATATAAAATTTTGGGAAATGACGAAGGGGATAGTGAAATTGATAAATAAATACGATTGGGCAATAGAAGATATATATTCCGGTATTGAAGAGTGGAATAAAGATTACGATTTCGTTAGTAAAAATTTAGACTTTACTTTTTATAAAGGTAAACTTAATAAAAAAGAAAATTTCTTATCGTGCATGAAAAAGCAAGAAGAGGTTTTAAGAGTTTTAGAAAAACTTTCCGTCTATGCAATGATGAGACACGATAGCGATACTCGTTCAAGTGAATACGATGCTTTAGAATCGAAGGTAGACTATCTATCGGTATGCCTTTCAACGTCTCTTTCTTTTATAACACCGGAGTTAACGTCTCTTGATGAAAAGATATTACGTGAATATATTTCAGATAAAGATTTATCAGAATACGATTATTCGCTAAAATGTATTTTAAACGAAAAGAAGCACGTTTTATCCGAAAACGAAGAAGCTCTTTTATCTTTGGGTGGCGAAACTTACGGCATGTTTAGGGATATTTTCACAAAAATAGACAATGCTGATTTGCCACTAAAAAGTATTCGTGACGGGAAAGAGATGATCCCGTTATCTCACGGTGTATACGGCGTTATTATGCACAGCGATAACAGGGCTTTGAGAAAAAAATGTTTTAAGTCTTACTACGGCGCATATATTTCACTTATGAATACAATTTCGGCAGTATATTCCGGTAGCGTTAAGAAAGACGTGTTCTTATCAAAAGCAAGGAAACACACTTCCACGTTAAGCGGTGCATTGCTTAATGAAGACGTGCCTGAAATAATTTATCATAATTTAATAAACAGCGTAAATAAAGCGCTTCCCGATATGCACGAATATATGCGTGTTAAAAAGAAGGAATTAAACGTTAAAGAAATGCACATGTATGACGTTTACGTTCCTACCGTTAAAGAAGCAGAACTTAAACTTGAATATGATGATGCCTATAAACTTGTTGTTGAAGGTTTGGGTATTTTAGGCAAAGACTACCAAGCCCTTCTAAATAAGGCCTATGAAGAAAGGTGGCTTTCGGTATACGAAACGAAAGGGAAAAGAAGCGGTGCGTATAGTGTTGCCGTTTACGATACTCATCCATACGTGTTATTAAACTATCAAAAAACCACGCATGACGTTTTTACTATAGCACACGAAATGGGGCACAGTATTCACTCGTATTTTTCAAACGAAACACAACCTTATGCTAAAGCGGACTATAAGATTTTCGTTGCCGAGGTTGCCAGCACTGTTAACGAAGTTTTGCTCGTTAAATATCTTCTTAAAACTGCTAAAGACAATAAACTTAAAAAATATTTACTATCCTATTTACTTGAAATGATAAGGACAACGTTGTTTAGGCAGACGCAGTTTTCGGAGTTTGAAGAATATTCTCACTCACTATGCGAAAAAGGTGAACCACTTACTAAAGACAATCTTTCCGAAAAATATTTAGAGCTCAATAAAAAGTATTATGGCGACGCAGTTGTGTCTGACGAAGAAATAAAATACGAGTGGGCAAGAATACCGCATTTTTACAGAGCGTTTTACGTGTATAAATATGCAACGGGAATAATAAGTGCTTTGGCGATTGCGGAAAGAATAACGACCGAAGGCGAACCTGCCGTTAAAGATTACTTTAAGTTTTTATCTTCCGGTGGTTCCGATAGCCCTAACGAATTATTAAAGATTGCCGGCGTTGACTTAACTAAAGAAGAAACGTTTACAAAAGCGTTTAAGTATTTTCACGAACAGTTAGAAGAATATAAAAAAATATAACGGAGAAAAAATATGGCAAACAAAAAAATTATAGAATCAATGCCACATAGTTTAGAAGCAGAGAGAGCATTGCTAGGCTGTATACTAATTGATACGAAAGTTCAAATAGAGATAGCATCAGTTCTTAAAGAAGAAGATTTTTATGCCGAATCACATAAGATTATTTATAAGGCAATGCAGAATTTAATCGTTAAAAACCAACCTGTAGATATAGTTTCGCTTATAGATATACTTGAAAAGAGTGGCGAACTTGAACAAGCAGGCGGTATTACCTATATAACCGAACTTGCCGAAGTTATTCCGTCTTCTGCAAATTATCAAAAATATCTTGATATAGTTACGAGAGACGGCATACTCCGTTCTCTTATCAAAGGTTCTTCGGAGATTATAACGAATTGTCAATCTTCAGTTGATAAGATAGAGTCGTTATCTTTTGCCGAAAAAACCATTTACGATATTTCCAAAGTTACCGATACCGGTTCAATGAAAAAAATAAACGAAGTTATTCCGACCGTTATGAATACTTTAGACGAACTGTCAAAAGATAAAAGTGTTTTTCACGGAATCAAAACGGAGTTTACCGCTCTTGACGAAATATTAAACGGATTACATAAATCTGACCTTATGATTTTGGCTGCCCGTCCTGCCGTTGGTAAGACAACGCTTGCTATGAACATAGTTGAAAACGTAGCAAAGCAAGGTTATTCTTGCGCAGTATTTTCACTTGAAATGAGCAAGGAACAACTTGTTCAAAGAATGCTTTGTTCTGTTGCTAACGTGTCTATGGAACACGCTATAAAAGGTGTAATGGATAAGTCGGAGTGGGTTAAAATTGCAAAGGCAAGAGAAGTACTAAACAATGCTAAAATCTACATTGACGATAGTTCTATGGTAACTCCACAAGAGGTTTTATCTAAGTGTAGAAGGCTTAAGAGAAAAGCAGGGTTGGATTTTGTTATGATTGACTATATCCAGCTTATGAATTCTCCGTCAAAGAAAGCCGATAACCGTCAACAAGAGATTTC
>JAZLMT010000085.1:0-2708 GCA_045598745.1 Christensenellaceae bacterium | reverse complement strand
ATTGTTAGCATTAGATTACGGCGCAGACGATGACGTTTTAGATTGGGCAAATTCAGTAGTAGAAAGTTATCCAGCCTATAACGTAATAGTAATAACACACGGATATTTGGATAGAGACGGAACAGTAATAGACAAACAAGGTAATTTACCACCAAGTGCAACAGGTGGCGTAAATAACGGTGACGATATATGGAATAAATTCGTATCAAAACACGAAAATATCACTATGGTATTGTCTGGGCACGTTTACTGTGACAACATTGTAACTTCATCACAAATTGGTGAAAAGGGAAATAACGTAACGCAATTCTTAATTGACCCACAACAAATGGATATTTCTTTACCTACAGGTTTGATTGCTTTATTCTATTTCTCTAAAGACGGAAAGAAGTTACAAATACAATACTATTCACCGATATTAGATTTATACGAAATAACATCACCTGTAATGACGTTAACGCTTGACGTAGTATCAAATCTTCCGAAGACGGAACTTGACGGTATAGGTGAAACAGCACAAACGAATAACAGCAATTATTTAGAGTTATACTTTAATGATGAAAACGACTGGACGAACGACTTGGGTGATCTTGCAGATAATATTTTGTTAGACGACGTAGTATTATCAACGATTTCAGGCGCAAGCGTTGTTAAGGGCGAAGGAAAGACGATAAAGATTTCATGGACAGGCAACTATTCAACGTTAACTGTATTAAGAGGCTCAAGTTTTGCCGGTAACGTTTTACCGAGAATAGAACTTTATTGTATTGACGGAGAATGGACAACCGAAAAGCCGGATATAACAAAAGAATTTACACATTATGGACAATTTAAGTTTTCTAATGCAACAGCTAACGGAAACGTAGACCTTTTAAGCAATGAAGACATGGCGTTAGAAGGTATATCGGGCTATAACGGTTGCGTGTTAAAGTTATCAAAATATGTAGCAACGACCGTTACAATTGATTACTCGGATAGCAAAATCCCACTAAATTTAATTGACAATATTAAGGTTAGGGCTTATGCTGTCGGAACCGCAAGCGGTAAGAAACCGGAATTTAGAATGCAGGCTATAAATTATGCACAAAGAGGCTTGCACGAATGGATTTATTTAACAAACGATTCTACTTTTGCGGGTGACGGTGGATATTCAATGGTATCAGTTTTGGGCACTTGGCATGAATTCATTATCAACGCATCTTCTCTTAAAGACGGTTTAAGCGATCTTGAAAGTGAAACTAATCCGGGATATTTAGGTGCTTTTAATATTATTTACCGCTGTGCATCAAATAACGAAATTTTATATATTGATTCTATTGATTTAACCTTAAAAGCTAACGACGGAATCGGCCCTGTTATAACGTATACAAAGGGTAATACAATAACCGTTCCAAATGAATCCATCGTTGATTTTGGTGCAACTGCATTTGACGCTTTAGATAACATGCCTATAAAAATAGAGACAATTTGGTCTCCTACACAAGCATTTGACAGTAACGGAAAAATACTAAATAAAGGGACGTTTGAAGTTAAACTCGTTGCAAAAGATTATCAAAAAAACGAAACCGTTAAAGTTATTACGGTTATAGTTGTAGATAAAGACGAAACGGCTCCAATAATCAACGTTCCGTTTGATACGATTTCCTTAAACGTAGGAACAAAATTTACTTTTGATGCTACAAGATACGTTTCAGATACCTATTTGAAATCTGTTTCTTGTTCGTATTCCGAAGGCACGTTAGACGAAAGAAAATGTTTGCTTTCAGGCGTTCATACGCTAACGATAACCGCTTTAGACACTAGTGGAAATAAATCTGAAAAGGTAATAACTATTAACGTTACGGGTGGAGAAATAACTTCAGGCACTATTGTTGTTGAAGAGAATTTCGTTATGGTGAACGGAGCTTCGGTTAGAATGTCAAGCGGTAAAATTGACGGAACAGAAACTACTGTTAAAAACGGTATTCGTTTCCAAGTTTCAATGGATGAAAAAATAAAGAACAAAATTGACGGAACAAACGTTAAATTATATATGTTTATTGCTCCCGTTGATACTGTTGATTTAGCAACTGCACCATACTCTACTATTGAAGAGTATAAAGAGAGTTGGCAATTGATTGATATAAGTAAGATTGATAAACATGGTGATAATTATATTGCTAGTTGTTATATGTATAATTTAGATAGTTCTTTAATAAATAAAGAGCTAAACGCAATAGCAATTCTTGAAATGGTTAGCGGAACACCTAAATACTATTATGCAACGGCAGGCGACACGAAAAGGTCAATGTATCAAGTAGTAAACAGTGCTGTATTAGATACTGCTCTTGACAATACGGAAGGGCTTTTAGGTAACAGTGAACTTGATTATTATACGTGGTATGGGACTAATAGTTTGCCAATAAAAATTACAACTATAGAAGAATATAATAAGCTCATTAACGATATTAATAGTGGTAAAATTTTAACGTCTACAATTACTGTTTTGAATAAGAATCATCTTGCGCCAACAGTTGTTAAGACAAAAGATGAAGTTACGATTATAGAGAAATAGATGTAATTTTAATGTAATTCATTTTATAAAAAAGCAAGGCATAAGCCTTGCTTTTTGCATTATTTTTTTATTTTAATAAATTTTATTGCTAAAAGAAAAAATAAGTGATAAAATATAAAAATAAAAAAATATAGTAAAATATTTTTTACGTATT
>JAZLMT010000084.1:0-2216 GCA_045598745.1 Christensenellaceae bacterium | reverse complement strand
TGTGTATGAGTTTTCGTTATCATACCAAGAAACAACTTGAACTTGAGTCTTGCCGTCAGCCATAGGGATAACCATAGTTTGTGTAGCATCAAATAAAGAACCGAACTTCATACCGATAACGTCTGAAGAAACGATTTCATCTGTATTGTAACCGAAAGATTCAGTAGCAGCAGCCTTCATAGCAGCATTAACGTCTTCAACAGTAACAGCCTTATTAACAACAGCAACTAAAATTGTTGTTGAACCTGTAGCAGTTGGAACACGTTGAGCAGAACCGATTAACTTACCGTTAAGTTCTGGGATAACCAAACCGATTGCTTTAGCAGCACCTGTTGAGTTAGGAACGATGTTCATAGCACCTGCTCTTGATCTTCTTAAGTCACCCTTTCTTTGTGGACCGTCAAGAATCATTTGGTCACCTGTATAAGCGTGAACAGTTGTCATGATACCAGCTTCAATACCAGCTAAATCGTTTAATGCTTTAGCCATAGGAGCCAAGCAGTTCGTTGTGCAAGATGCAGCAGAAATAACCTTGTCGTCCTTTGTTAACGTCTTGTGGTTTACGTTGTAAACGATTGTAGGTAAATCTTTTCCTGCAGGAGCAGAAATAACAACCTTTTTAGCACCGGCTACGATATGAGCTTCTGCTTTTTCTTTAGAAGTATAGAAACCTGTGCATTCCAAAACAACGTCTACACCCAACTTACCCCATGGGCAGTTTTGTGCTTCTTTTTCAGCATAAATCTTAATTTCCTTTCCGTCAACAATGATTGAATCTTCAGTAGCTTCTACTGTGTGAAGATTTTCACCAAGTTTACCTGTGAAAGAGCCTTGTGCTGTATCATACTTTAAAAGATGAGCGAGCATTTTTGGGCTTGTTAAGTCGTTGATAGCAACAACTTCGTAGCCTTCAGCAACAAACATTTGTCTGAAAGCAAGTCTTCCGATACGGCCGAAACCGTTAATTGCAACTTTTACGTTTGCCATTTTAATTTGTCCTCCAACAAAATTCAAAATTTTTACATTTATCATTATATAGTAATAAAGCAACTTTTGTCAAACATATTTCTATGTTTAACGGCTTTTTTGTTGTTTTATTCACCAACCTTTATTTCAAAGAACGTTTTATACGTTTTATTCGGCTTTAACGTGATAAGTTCTGCCTTCGTTTCAAAATCGTCTATAACCTTATCTATTGAAGGAACACCGTGCCAAGGTTCAATGCACATATAAGGTGCTTCCGTTTTCGGTGCATGCCAAAAACCTAAATGCGTCATATCCTTAAACCTGACGTTAACGAATCTGTTTCCGCCCTTACTTTTTAGCGTTACGTTATTGTCCATATTCTCCAAAAAGATTGCGTCGTTATCAAATAAATTATGGTTCAATCTTAAAATCTTATCGTTTTCAAGCGGGAAAGGTTCGTTCTTGCCTAAATAAAAACACGTTTCGGAAAACATCAACCTTTCGCATTTTTTTGCTCTTCTAAATTCAACGAAAGCATCGCTGAATTCTTCGCCCTTTTCAAGCGGAATATTAAAGCCCGGGTGTCCGCCTAAAGAAAATAATAAGTTGTTTTCGTTATCTGTATTTTTTACGATAAGCGTCGTTCTCAATTTATTTTTCTTTAACGTATATTTGATTGTAAAGTCAAATAAAAACGGATAGATTTTTAACGTTTCTTCGCTTGACTTTATGTTGAAAGCAAGTGTTGTTTTGGTGTTTTCAACCATGTTTAATTGCATCTTTCTCGGAAAGCCGTGAAGATTCATTTCATATTCTTTTCCACGATAGGTATATTTGCCTTCGGTAAGTCTACCGCAAATAGGGAACATTATAGGCGCTCTACCCTTCCAGAATTCCGGGTGGCCTTGCCATAAATATTCAAAGCCCGTCGTCTTTCCGTAAATGGACATAAGTTCGCCACCCATATCCGATGCTTCAATTTTCAAGTTTTTGTTTTCTAAAGTGTAATTCATATATTTTACCTTCTTTAATTGTTTATTAGATTATATCACTTTTTATTGTAACCTA
Source organism: Christensenellaceae bacterium (assembly GCA_045598745.1). Lineage (GTDB taxonomy): Bacteria > Bacillota > Clostridia > Christensenellales > Borkfalkiaceae > UBA1259. Next base: position 182 of record JAZLMT010000084.1, on the reverse strand, counting down.
CAAATAATTCGTTTGGGGTGCAAGATAAAATTTCACATAAAGCACCTATGTTCTCAAATTTAATGCTTTTCGTTTGATTGTTTACTAACTTGTTAAAATTTTGATAACTTAATCCAAGTTGAATATATAGCCAATATTTTGACTTACCCTTCTCTTTTAAAATCTCTAAAATTCTTAACTTC
>JAZLMT010000083.1:0-2294 GCA_045598745.1 Christensenellaceae bacterium | reverse complement strand
AAGTGTGTTTATGTATGCTATTCATATCATAATTATAATCTTGTTTTTCTAAGAAACCATAAGGAATACAGTCATTGTAAATTTCGTATTCAGCCCAATTTCCCCAAGTTTCATTTGCTTTTTTAAAATATTCATTAGTTAGAGTGTGCTGTAAAATCTCACTATACATTGAATAGTCGATTTCGTTATTTTTGTTTTGTTCGTCGTCGATGGTTTGTTCGTTAAGTTGCTCGTTAACGCTATCTTTGTTTTGATTTTCTGGCTCTGTGCAACCGGCTAGCGTTGCCATCATGACGCCTGCCATTGAGATAGAGGCTAATTTCTTAACAAATGTGCTATCTTTTGTCATTGATTTTAATCTTTCATTTAACTTTTGTAATAGATTCATAAAGTTCTCCTTTTTTATTATAATAGTTCTAATTTTAGAAAAAGTCAAACAAAATAAAAGTATAGTTCTAAAATTAGATATATGAAAAATAAAATTAAAGATAGATTAAAAGAGTTATTAAAAGAAAGAAATATAACACCATATAAACTTTCGCAAGATTTGAATATAAGTAAAAGTGTTGTTCATTATTGGCTTATAGGGGAAACAACGCCAAACGCAGATTATATAATAGAATTATCAATTTATTTTGGAGTGAGTGCCGATTATATTTTAGGATTGAAAGATTATTAAAAAAAGATAGATAAACTTTTTGTTTACCTATCTTTTTTATTTTGGCGGAGAAATCGGGATTTGAACCCGAGCTACGTTCATCACATACTACTCCCTTAGCAGGGGAGCCCCTTGAGCCACTTGGGTATTTCTCCAAAATTGCTTAATTTGTTAAATATGATATTAAATTTTTACTCGGCTCCACTGCTAAGGGTTAGCAGGGGAATTCCGATAATGTTTATACGTTGATTATATCAATAAAAAGATTTGCTTGCAAAGATTTTTATTGAAGAGGAAAAGCCGGTTAAATATTATCGCTTTAAGTTTACTTGAAGCGATTGGATTAATACCGAGCTTTGACGAGAGCCACTTAAGGTATTTCTCCAAAATTGCTTAATTTGTTAAATATGATATTAAATTTTTTTACTCGGCACCCCTTTAAGGGTTAGCAGGGGAATTCCGATAATGCACAACTACTTAATTGAGCATTGATTATGTTAACATATTTTTACTGTTTTGTCAAAGGGTTTTTTGGTTTTTATAAACTTTTTCTTTTTACAATAATATTTTTAGTTGATTTATAAGTATCTTTGCGTATCCTTTTTTTAGAAATAATTTTTTCGCCTTGTTTATAAATTAAAAAACCTTCGCTTTTTAATCCCTGTTTTCCGTAAGAGATTATTTGTTGTTCGCCGTCATTTAAATTATATTCGTTTTCGGTATCTTCAACGTATTCGTTTTCAACTTCTAATCTTTCTTTGATTAAGCTTTCTCTATAAATATTATATTTTTTCTTTTCGCCAAGAATTGTGAACTTTATTTGGTTTTCCGAAGCGGTGGAGAAAATTATTATCGGGTTGTTGGTGTTGTTTTTAAATTTTAAGTCTGCATATCCGTAACTTACCATTGCGTCAAATGAAGGGGAAATATAAGAAACGGCTAGGCTATGCGGGTGATATTCTATAATTTGTAAATCGGCGAGTAAAACGGCATTATATAACGTTGTAGAAACTTGGCACACACCCCCGCCTACACCTTCGGTAAACTTTCCGTCAGTTATAATTTTGGCTTCCTTAAACCCGTTTTTTATACTTCTTTCGCCAACTACTTTATTAAAAGAGAAAACTTCGCCAACGTCAACAAAGGTTTTATTTATTATAGAAGACGCTAAAAAGATATTATGTTTTCTTTCTTCTGTTGAAGAGTAAAAAGAAGTATAAAATTCGCTTCTTACCGTTAAGTCTTTCGGTTTCAATGCGTAGTAAGGCATCAAAGCATAGGCGCTTTTAGAAGAACTTAAAGGCAAAAAGAAGGATAAAAGCAATATTAAAAAAATAAAAATAAAAAATTTTTTCATTTAATTTTAGTATGGGTTGTTATTGATAATATTATTTTACTATTTAATAAAATACTTGAAAATAATATTTTTTAGTGATATAATAAATAAAAATTAAAAAAGGAAAGTTTATAAATGGGCTTATTTACAAATAAAACGTTGATGATAACAGGTGGAACGGGCAGTTTCGGTAACGCCGTTCTAAACAGATTTTTAACAACCGATATCGGTGAAATAAGAATTTTTTCAAGAGATGAAAAAAAGCAAGACGATATGCGCCATGAATATCAGGCAAAATTT
>JAZLMT010000082.1:0-5224 GCA_045598745.1 Christensenellaceae bacterium | reverse complement strand
AACACAACCTTAAATATATTTTCATACCCGAACAAAAATCAAATTGAATATGCGAAAAACGTTTTATGCGAAATGGGATTACAAGACTTTATTGAAAGAGATTTTTCTAATCTTTCAAGCGGTGAAAAACAACTTGTTATTCTATCAAGGTGTATAATTCAAAATTCACCTATTATGCTTTTAGACGAGCCAGACAGCGCACTTGATTTTAACAATAGGCATAAAACTTTAACAAAAATTAAAGATATAATAAAAGAAAAAAACTACGCCTGTTTAATAACCATGCACGATCCGAATTTTGCACTAAAATATGCAGATAGGCTTTTTATATTAAACGACGGTAAAATAACATTTGATATTGATATGAAGTGCGTTTTTAAAAACGATTTACAAACTGCCCTGTCTTCTATCTATAAAGATATTTCTCTAACGGAATATAAGGGTGGTTATTTGGTGGGCAAAAATGAATAATATTTCCGTTATCGTTTTAGCATCAGGGCACTCTAAAAGATTTGGAGAAAATAAACTTCTTTATAAAATCAACGGCATACCGATGATAGAACACACGTTTATAAAACTTAAAGAACTTGATTTTGATTGCGTGAACGTTGTTTCCAGATACAACGAAGTGCTTGAAATAAGCGATAAATATTGTTTTAAAAGTATATTCAATAACGATACAACCGACGATACGGCTATAACGATAAAACTCGGCATGCAAAACGTTAACGACAGTTCAGGCGTTATGATTATTGTAAGCGATCAACCCTTTCTAAAGATTGAAAGCCTAAAAAGGCTGATAGATACCTTTAATCAACACAAAACGAGAATATGTGCAAATTCTTATATTAACTCGCCCCAAAACCCCGTTATCTTCCCTAAACAGTATTTTAGTGAACTATTAACCCTTTCTAAAAACGAAAAAGGAAAAAACGTTATAAATAAACATTTAGATAATTTGGTTTTAGTTAACGTGGACAAAAAAGAGTTAGAAGATATTGATACAAAAAAAGGAGTGTAGAACTAACCACACTCCTTTTTGTTTTTTATAAATTATTTTTTAATAATCTTTTCTTTGAATAATTTATACCACTCTTCTGCAATAACGTTTGCCCCTACTACAGACGGATGAACGCCGTCAAATAAAACGTAGGCATCGCCGTATTTAGCTGCTAACTTATCAAACTTATCTTGAAGCGGTAAGAAGAAACAACCATAGTCTTTAGCAATTTTTTCAACGACCTTTGCCGTTTCTCTTATCTTATTGAATTCATCAAATTTAGCGTTCGTTGCATCACCGTGCAATATGAAAGGTTCAATCAAAACGAATTTTACGTTTGGAAGAACTTTTAAGGTATCTTCAATAAACATTCTGTAAACCTTTTCAAATCTATTTAGATCAACACCGTTTTGGAATTCAAGTTCGTGCCATATATCGTTAACACCGATTAAAATACTTATTAAATCCGGCTTTAAGTTCCAGCAATCGTTTTTAATTCTTGCATATAAGTCAACGACTCTGTTCCCACTTATACCCCTATTGAGAATTTCGTGCTCTTTCGGAAATTCCGTTCCCATTTTTGCTTGAAGCAAAAACGGATAAGTATTGCCGTAACTGAAAGTTGAAAAATCCGTGTCTCTGTTTCTTCCCATATCGGTGATAGAATCACCCGTCAAAAGTATTCTCATAATATCTCCTTTTATTACTATAATTATATAGCAATAAAATTTATTTTTCAAGCATTATTATTTTGTTTTATTTTTTTTAATATACCTATTACGGCAAAAATAACCGATAGTGATAACACCACTAAAAGAACTATATTATAAACGTTATTCGTTATCATTTGGTCTGTTGACCAATCTACAAAATTCAGCCTTAAAAACTCGTATCTTTCGTTGATTTCCGCATTAGGAAATTCTCTTAAAACAAAATCCGGTATAAATATAGAAGAAAGGCATAAAACAACGTCGCTTAAAAATAAAATCATTGAAGCCTTAAACATTTTATTGATAGATAAAAATTTAACCGAAACGAATAACAATAGCGTAGCAAAATAGATTGCCGTTAAAGGAAGCGCAAACTTATTAAACCACTCTCCACCGGTATATTTGCAAATTGAAAGCAATAAAAGTATAATTAAAACAAAGTCAACGAATATTGAAACGTGAGCAATAAAACTCTTTATAATTTTATTGTAAACGTATTTTGATAGAATTATAGGTAAAAATATTATAACCAAAAAAACAAAGGTTGAAAATATTGCAATAAACGCCCAGTCTCCGTTTGTATAACTTTCGGTATAAATAAGTAAAACGGAAAGCGCAATAAATTCCGTAAGCGGTATTAAAATAATTCTATAAACTTTTATAATTTTCGGTAAATTAGTAAACGTTGCCGATAGAATAACGGAAAATAAAACGATAAAAAACCAGTCAAGCGTTTTATCAACGGCTAAATTGCAAATAAAACAAGTTAGAATTGTTATAACATAACCTATAATAAAAAAGAAATCCCAAGTTTTTGATAAATTTTTCCACTTTCTTGCTTGCGATCTTATTATTTTACTTTCATTGTCGGTTGATGCAGTTATAATCTCGTGTTCGGTTACTCCCAAAACGCTTGATAACTTTGGAAGTAGCGTTATATCCGGCTTTGCAACGTCTTTTTCCCATTTACTTACGGCTGATTCCGAAACGTATAGAATTTTGCCAAGTTCTTTTTGCGTTAAATTTTTTTCTATCCTTTTTTCTTTTATGAATTGACCTAAAGTTTTTTCCATAAATTGCTCCTTAAAATTTTTCTCCATTGTAACACATTAAAAATATTTTACAATAAAAAAACGATATTTTACGGCTGGAATATTATTCAAGTTGGTTTTTTATTATTTTAATAAAAAAAAGCATCTAGTTGATGCCTTAATTTTTTTTGTTTTGAACTGTTTTAACTACGTCGGAAACTTCTTGCAGTGATATATACGCATCTTTATCAATAGACCTAACAAGCGTTTTCATTTTGTTTATTTGAAATTGATTTAGAACAAAGAAAATTATATTTTTTTCTTTTTTAGAATAACCGCCGTGTGCCTTAACGATAGTCCCCGAGTTTGCAAAATTAAGAGAAAGTGCATTTGTAACTTCTTCTGCCTTATCGGTTATAATCATTGCGCATTTTGACCTGTTAAACCCGTCAACGATAAAGTCAATAGTTTTTGAGCCTACAAAATAAGTTACGATAGAATATAACGGCAAAACCCAACTATTTAGAATAATACCGCATATTATATATAAAATAATATTAAATATCAAAACGAAAGTGCCGATAGAAATATTAAGTTTTTTAGCAAAGGTTACCGATAAAACGTCAATCCCGTCTATTGCCCCGCCAAACCTTATCGTTAAACCGCTTCCCACACCGGAAATAAGCCCACCGAAAACAGCGCATAAAAACAAATCGCTTTTTGCAAGTGGTGAACTATCGGAAATATCAATTGGCAAAACGTTCATTATTATAAAGGAAGAAAGTGAATATATTGCTATTGCAAAAATAGAATAAACCGTAAATGCAACGCCTTGCCTTTTTAACCCGAATATAAAAATAGGCAAGTTTATCACAATCAAAAATATTGAAAGCGTTAAGTAATACGGCGTAACTTGATCTAAAAGCATAGAAAGACCTGATACCCCACTATCAAACAACTGAACAGGATACAAAAATAGCGTTACGCCGATAGAATTTATTATACCGGCAATAAGCAAAAATATAAAGTTTGAAAACTTGATTTTAGAAGTCAAATTGCTATTTTCCATTTCTCACCTATATTTTTATTATAAATGATTTTCCATTTTTTTTCAAGAATAATTTTGAACTTTTACATTGACATTTTCACTAAAAACGTCTAAAATCTTTTTTAAATGAAGGTTAAATATGAAAACTGTTAGAAATATATTTATAGCGTTTATATTAAATTTATCTTTTGCCGTGATAGAGTTTGTGGGCGGAATACTTACAGGCTCGGTCGCAATCTTCTCTGATGCTATTCACGACTTGGGTGACGCATTATCTATTGGCGTATCTTTCTTTTTAGAAAAAAAGTCTAAAAGAAAACCTGATAAAAAATATTCTTACGGATATCAAAGATATTCCGTTATAGGCTCACTATTCACGACTTTAGTGCTACTTATAGGCTCATGTCTCGTTATCTACGGTGCAATAACCAGAATTATTAACCCTGTTAAAATTGACTACGAAAAGATGATTTACTTTGCTGTCTTCGGCGTTATAGTCAATGCAATCGCCACCTACTTTACGCATAAAGGCGATTCCGTTAATCAAAAGGCAGTTAACCTTCACATGCTTGAAGACGTGTTAGGTTGGCTTATAGTTTTAATCGGTGCAATTATCATGAATTTTACCGATATTTCCATAATAGACCCTATAATGTCAATCGTAGTTGCCTTGTTTATTTTAATTGCAACAATAAAGAATCTTTTTGAAACGTTAGATTTGTTTTTGGAAAAAACGCCGAAAGGAATTGATATTGACGAAATAAAAAATCACATTTTGAAAATTGACGGCGTTTTAGATGCCCATCATATTCATGTTTGGACGCTGGACGGGTTAAGCAACTATTGCACACTTCATATAGTAACAAATCACGATAATAAAGAAATAAAACAAAAGGTTAAAGAAGAATTAAAAGAACATAATATCTCTCACACGACAATAGAAATTGAAAGTGAAAACGAAAAATGTTCTGATTTAGAGTGTTTGATAGAAGAACCAAACACATCTTTATTACACCATCATCACCATCATTAAATAACAAAAAATGCTTTCAATTTTTGGAAAGCATTTTTTTAGTTATCATTTTATTTAATCTTTTTTTAAAACGGTTTTTGTTTGGATTTTATAAAGTATGTTTACTTATTACTTTTTATTCCCAAGTTCTTCTCTATCAACTCCGTTATATATTGATTTATGCTATACCCCCTAACATATCTCTTTTCGTTTTGAACCTTTTCAATAAGCATACGATACGTTTCAGGTGCCAACCGTAGCGGAAGCATTATCTTGTCATATGTTAAAATTTCCGTTTTATTCATATTCTCCACCTTTATAATTAATTTATTCTTTCAATTTAAATCTATTTATTTAGCCATATTATTAAAGCATGATTTAACTATATTAATTATATTCAAATCTTTTTTCTACAGCTTTAAG
>JAZLMT010000081.1:0-2815 GCA_045598745.1 Christensenellaceae bacterium | reverse complement strand
TTAATTTGTTTATATTAAATACTTAAATCTCCGCCCGTACAGTGAACTTTGCAAGATGATGGAACACCATATTTCCAGTCACTTCCTTTAGTAATTGCTTGCCACTCGGCTTTTGGGCCGTTAAAATTTATACTTGTAAGTGAACTGCACCAAGCGAACGCATATTCTCCTATACTTGTTACGCTAGTAGAAATATCGTGGGGATTTTTTAGTTTTTATCGTTAATCTATTTCGCCAACAAAATTATATACTATTCTTATTTCTTGTACCTTACGCTCATTGACAATTTCAGATTCTTTTACATAAATCCTGTCTACTAGACTATGTAACAATTCCGGCGTTAATTCTCTAATCTCCGTATATCCATGCAATATGTGTATAAATTTTTCCAAATCGTTATTACATTTATTACTTTGAGATAAATTTTTTTGCAATATATTGTTTCTTTCCTGTAATTTCTCTTGTTCTTCTTCGTAAATTTTAGTCATTAAAGCATATCTTTCATCTCTTATTTTACCGTTTAGATTATCTTCATAAAGTTTGCAAATTACATTATCTATTTCTTTTACCCTCGCAATACCTTTTTCCAATTCTCTTTTATTTAAAGCGTCTTCCTTCAATGAGCACATTTTATATTTCTCTTTGTACTTATCTATAAATTCCTTTTCATGTTCTATTATATTTGAACATAATCTATTTATATCTCTAAGAACAAGTTCTTTTAAAACATTGAAGTAAATTCTATGCCTTGTACATGTTGATTTGGTTTTCTTTGTATACGATGAACATTCAAAATGGTCTTTGCTTCTGTCTTTGCGTAATCGTTTTATACACATCTTACTTCCGCAATCTCCACAATACAGAACTCCTGCAAACATATTGTTTTCTAAAAATACTCTATTTGTATGTCTTGATTGCAATATCTTTTGTACATTATTAAAGGTATTCTCGTCTATAATTGGTTCTTGCGTATTTTCAAATATCAACCACTTGTCTTTTTCGTTTATCTTCCTTTTCCTTGTTTTATACGATCGTGATTGCGTCTTAAAATTTACCGTTTTCCCTAAATACTCTTCATAATGTAATATTTGTCTTATTGTAGTTGCCGTCCATATCTCCGAATTTTTACATCTGTTATTTCTAATAGGTAATCCTTTTCTTATGGCATAATTGTGCGGAGTTTCTATTTTCTCATCCGTTAGTATTTCCGCTATCTTATACGGTCCGTTACCGTCAAGTGCTAATTTATATATCTTTTTCACAACACTTGCCGCATCTTCGTCAATCACCCATTTCGTTTTATCTTCTCTATCCTTTATATAACCGTATATGGGTGCTACCGCTAAATGTTTTCCGGATTTACCTTTATTCGCTAAAACAGACTTTATTTTCCGAGAACAATCTTTTGCATACATTTCGTTAAGAATGTTTCTAAACGGCGTTATATCGTCATCTTTACCGCTTAAACTGTCAACGTTATCATTAACTGCAATAAATCTTACATTATATTCGGGAAATACATATTGAGTATAATATCCAACCAAAATATGGTCTCTGCCAAATCTTGACATATCTTTTACTACTATGGTAGATATTTCCCCGTCTTCTACTCCTTGCATTAACCTTTTAAAATCCGGTCTTTCAAAATTACTTCCGCTATACCCGTCGTCAATATATATCTTTGTATTTTTTAAATTGTTTTCTTTTGCAAAATTACTTAATATTTCCTTTTGATGAACTATACTGTCGCTATCTCCAATGTTATCATCGTCTCTGCTTAATCTACAATATAATGCTGTGTACTTCTCTCCTCCTTTCTCTTTATTTGCTTTTGTTTTAATTGCTATTTGTCCTAACATTTGTTTCCTCCGTTTGCAAATAGCAAGTTCGTTTTTCGTTTATACACTCGTCTATCTTATTTTCTATTAAGTTTGAGAATATTTTTAACGGTGTTTCTTTTGCATTATCTCCTTCTTCCCCTACTACGATATAAGTTATATCGCCGTAATTTTCATACCATAAATTTTTATTCTTTTTCGTAATTCTTCTATCTCCTTTTATTTGATAGAAAAATTTAAAATTTATTTCTTATCTTTTAAAGCCTCATATCCTTTTCTAATCAATTCAACTTTCGTTAAATTTTTCGCTCTCAAATAGGCGTTTATTTCTTCTAATTCCTTTCTTGGAAAATACGTGGAAAACGTCCCACTTGTTTCTTTCCTTTTTTCTTTATTTGCTTCTTCGTATTTTCTTCTTGACAACCTTTCCGGCGTATCTTCTTTTCTCATGATGACTTCTCCTAAATTTTTAATCTCGTATGCGTACATACTACTGCTTTTTAGTTTATTTGTCAAGCCTTAAAAAGATTTTTTTATATTTTAAATTTTTCTTTTACTTACTGTACGAATTGTAATACTCTTTTAGTTGTTGTTCTTTTAAGTATTCTTCGTACTCTTGCTGTTGCTTTTGTTTTTTGGTTTCTTCTATCATTTCTTTTTCTATATCAAAAGCAGATTTAGTTTTTGAATATTCGTTCTCTCCGTAGTTTAGTGCAAACAAAACCGATTGTCCGAAACTTGTTATTAAACTGTTTATACTTTTATTTACTTTGCCTTCTTCTATACGTATTTGCCGTTTTAAGCCCTTATCGTTGACTTTATATTCTTTCTTTCGTGGTCTATGTTGACATTGTATATAAAAGACTTTTTTTAGTACTAAATTGCCAAGTTCACTTTTAAAATTTCTTTCTATTTCTTCTAACTTTTCAAACTCTTCTCGCTTTTAAATTAGTCTTTTCTTTTAACTCTCTTTTCCT
>JAZLMT010000080.1:0-2848 GCA_045598745.1 Christensenellaceae bacterium | reverse complement strand
AATAAACAGATTTTTTGGGACGCAAGCGGGACGTAATTCCCATTTTTTTTATGGCTTAAACCCATAAGTTTTAATATTTCAATTTTCTTGCTTGTTCTTGCTGAAATTGCATTGAAAAATGTGTGTAAACACTTGCCGTTATGTTGCCTAAACTGTGTCCTGTCCAAACGGCAACAAGTTCGTTGTCTATTCCGCACTCTCTCGCTCTCGTTGTAAAAGTGTGGCGTAAGTCTTTTAACGTGTGATTCGGTAAATAGTTCTTTAAGTCAGTTCCCAAGTCGTGTAAGTAAATATACGGCTTTATCTTATGCCCTAAAGTTCTTTGATACATAGGTGACATAGGCACGGTTCTCGTTAAATTCTTTTGATAACTCTTTAACTTTCCGTTTTTGATAGTTAAAGTGTTGTCAGTTTCGTTTTCAACAATTCCACTGATTTCACCCGGTCTAACTCCCGAATACAACATTTTTAAGAATACCCACTCGTTTTTACTGCCCTTAATGTCTTCCACGAATTTTCTTTCTTCTTCGTAAGTTAAGGCTTGTCCGTTAGTCCTTTCGTGCTTTTCTATGTAAACGGCTTTCATAGGGTTTTTATCTATTATTCCGTTATCTACCGCATATTGCAATATTCCGTTAAGAAGCATCTTAATGTCTTCGCAACCCCTTGGCTTTGTTTCGTGAAGTTTGTCAAGGTGGTCTTGTAGCATTGCCGGTTTAATTTCTGAAATATAGAATTTTTCATATACCGGCAAAATTTCTGCAATATAGTAGTTTTTGTAAGTTTGAAAGGTGAGTGGTTTAACTCTTTTTTGTTTTACTTTGTAAATGTAATCGTCAGCAAACGGTTTGAATAGTACTTTTTTCTTTCCAAAGTAAATATCGCTTTCTTTTTTAGATAGCACCACGAAGTTTTGCTTGGCTTTTATGCTTTCTTCATAGGTGGAAAGCCACGCCGTTGCTTTTTCTTTTGCTATCTTGAAATTTTTACTTGAAAAGGATATATCGTATCCGTACTTCCTGAAACGAATATCTATCACACCGTCTGCCCTGACTCTGATTTTGCAATCTTTTAATCTTGGCATATCTTTTATCTCCTTGTATGTGAATTTAAATGATTCGTTCCTAGATTTTTCTTCCCGTGTTCCTTTTTTGTTTGGAAAAAGGTTTTGTGATTCTAAAATTCCTAATATTCTTTCCGTCAATTGTTTTTGCACTGCTAATTGTTCGGTTAAAATATCAATCTTTTCAGAATCGGTTTGAATTAAGTTGTTTGTGTTAATTGTTTATCTCTTTATAGCAAGATAATATGTCCTTTAATCTTCGCTCTAAATATCCCTCCTTTATAGTAAATTTTTATATTTAATTTTTGTTTCCAAAATTTTTGGAACTTTTTAACTTGTTCAACTATAATTTTTCTTAAACTGTAGCGGACATCTTCTTAAAAAACTTTTAATAATAAACTGTAGGGGTAAGTGCAAACCCCTTAAAAAACTTTAAGCGAAACTCGCTTTAATAAACTTTGGGAAAACCCGTATATAAAACAAAAGTGCACTATATAAATAGCACACTAAACTAAGGCCCATAACATGAGCCAAAATCCTTAATGCTATTTTTAGCATTAGGAGAATCTATCAAATTGTCAAAGTATTTTGCGTAATTTTATGGTATAATATTTTCGCAAAATAGTCAAGAGAAAAAGTGAATTTTTTGGCGGTTTTATAATAAAATTTATCACCCCCCCAAAAAAAAGACAATTTTCTTATTCCATCTCAGTCTAGGGAAAATTTGGGTAAAAAAGTTAAAAAAATTATAAAAATTTACTAAAATATATAAAAAAATTTGGCATAGAGGGTTGACTTTTTTAAAAAATAGCATATAATATAAGTACAGCAGGTCTCCATTAACCTTATAGCTTTGACTATAAAAGAGATGAACATTAAAGCGGGTCTCCATTAACCTTATAGCTTTGACTATAAAAGAGATGAACATTAATAAGGAGATGAGGTTGCTGTGCCTCATCATTTTTTTGTATGTTTACAATAGAAGAGAATTTGAGATTTATTACAATCGATTTAAACTATGTAAAGAGACTGAACAGTGTTTGTTCCGAAGTGTTTTACAAAGAAAACGGATATGAGAATAAACCCTATTTAGGAATACTTATTAATGACGATTCTTTCAAATATGTTGTCCCATTGACGTCTGCAAAAGAAAAGCATAAAAATATACCTGATTTTTCTAACGGTAGATTATTAATTTATGAAATTGCGGTGAAAACGGATTTATCTTCTAGCGATATTTGGGTTAATTTAGAAGACGGTGAAAAGGTTAAGCATATTTTATCGGTTTTAGACATAAAGAAAATGATTCCGATTAGAGATGACGTTATTAGTTTTGTCGATATTAATGTAAAGGATTCGGATAGTATCGATGAAAAGAGATACAAAAATTTATTAAATAAAGAATATTCCTTTTGTGTTGGCAAGAAAGAAGAAATATTGAGTGAAGTCAATAAAATTTATAGTAATCAGAAAAGCTCCGGTAAAGTACAAATGTTTTGTTGCGACTTTACTAAACTTGAACAAGAATGTTTACAGTATAATCAAAAATAATTTTAATTCAATTGTTAAAACGAAATTTTTACAAATATATCATAAATAATATGCACGGAGCAAAGTTTGGGTTTTTTACAAACTTTGCTCTTTTTGTATAACAAAAACCCCGTGATAGTCACGGGGTAAAAAAGAGGCTATTGCCGATGAGACAAAAGGACTCCGTTTGTGTATAATAAAGTTGCGACCTGCCAGTTGCAAAATAAAAACACAAACGGAGGACATTATCATGAA
>JAZLMT010000079.1:0-3235 GCA_045598745.1 Christensenellaceae bacterium | reverse complement strand
AACGTATGCAAATATGTTCTTAAGGGACATAGATAGGCTTTCTGACTGCTATAAAAGGATAAACGTTTCACCTATAGGTAGTTGCGCTTTGGCGGGAACAACTTATGATACCGATAGGGAATACGAAGCCAAACTTTTGGGGTTTGACAGTATTTATTCTAACGCTATGGATGGTGTTTCAGATAGGGATAGTATTGTAGAGATGCTTTCCGTTTGTTCTATGATTATGATGCATTTATCTAGGTTTAGTGAAGAAATCTTGCTTTGGTCAAGTTGGGAATTTAAGTTTATAGAACTATCTGATAATTTTACAACGGGCTCTTCAATAATGCCACAAAAGAAAAATTCTGATATGGCTGAACTTGTTCGTGGTAAAACAGGCAGGGTTTATGGAAACTTGATGGGCTTTTTAACGACGATGAAGGGCTTGCCACTCGCTTATAATAAGGATTTACAAGAAGATAAAGAATATATATTTGATTCTATTGATACGGTTAAGTTATGTTTGGAAGTTTTTGCCACTATGATTTCGGAAATGAAAGTTAATAAAGATAAGATGCTTCAAGCGGGGAAGGATGGCTTTATAAATGCCACAGATTTAGCCGATTATTTGGTTAAAAAGGGTATGCCTTTTAGGTCGGCTTATAAGTTGGTCGGCGGAATCGTTCAAAAATGCGTTAACGAAAATAAAACTCTTGACTCTTTAACAATAGAAGAATATAAATCTATTGACAATATTTTTGAAAATGATTTATACGATGCTATCTCGCTAATAAATTGTGTCAATAATAGGATTTCTAACGGCGGAACAGCAGTTAAAGAAGTTGAAAAACAAATAAAAATAATCAAAATTTATCTTCAAAATGTATAAAAATAAATAATATTCATAAAAAAATGAATAAAACATAAAAAAATAAAAAAATATTCAAAAAAATTAAAAAATTATACAAAAAATCGTTGACAAGGTTTTGCGTTTGGGTTATAATAACACATGTAAAACAAAAAAGCGAAACACAAAATAAAAATAAATATACATTCGCTTTTGAAGGAGAGAAATTATGAAAAAGATTATTGCACTTGTAGCAACTTTGATTTTAGCAATCGGTTGCGTATTTGGTTTAACGGCTTGTGGCGAAGGCGACAAAATTGGTGTTCAAGCAGGAACGACAGGTTCGTATTATGTTAAGGGTGATGCCGATTGGGGCTTTGATGGATTAAAGAATTACTCAGTTGCAGAATATGATACACCTGCTCTTGCAATACAAGCATTAAAAAATAATCAAGTTAAGTACGTTATTTGTGATAAAGATCCTGCTAATGCAGTTGCTAAAAGTCTTACTGGCGTAAAGGTTATCAATATCAATCTTACGGTTGAAGAATATGGTATTGGTGTTGATAAGGCACAACCTGAATTGCTAACTTCAATTAACGGTGTTTTAGAACAAATAAAGAATGATGGAACACTTGATCAAATAATTGCTAATTATAACTCAGATACATATACACCGGCAGGTATTGTAAGTGCTACTTATGATCCGTCAAAACAAGACAAACAGTTGGTTGTTGCTACAAATGCTGGTTTTGCACCGTTTGAATATAAAATGGGTAATAAGTTTTGCGGTATAGACATGGAAATATGTCAAAAGATAGCAGAAGCACTTGAAATGGAATTAGTTATTTCAGATATGGAATTCCCATCAGTTGTTGCATCTGTTGGTAAAAACGGTGTAGATATTGCAGCTTCTGGTATGACAATCAATGATACTCGTAAGGAATCAGTTAACTTTGCAACAGCATATTATAACGCAGCTCAAGTATTGGTAGTTCCTGATACAGATACAACATTTGATGCTTGTACTACGGCTGAAGAAATTGTTGCATTATTGAATAAATAGTAATATGTGGGAAGCATTTTATAATCAGTTTATTGACAAGGGCGGCTATAAAACCGCCCTTGATGGCTTATTAGTAACTGTAGAAGTCGCTGTTTTTGGCTTATTAATAGGTATTGTTATTGGAACTCTTATTGCTGTAGTGAAAGTTGTTCCAAAAAACAAAATATATATAAAAATTTTAAATCAGTTTTGCAATATTTACGTTGGTCTTTTTAGAGGGACACCTATGGTAGTTCAATTGCTTGTTGGATATTTTGTAATTATACCAGCATTAGGGATTGCTGCTGAAGGTGTTGTTATTGCCATAATTATATTTGGTTTAAATAGTGGTGCTTATGTTTCTGAAATTATGCGTGCAGGTATTCAATCTGTAGATGGCGGACAATTAGAAGCGGCAAGAGCACTTGGCTTACCTTTCGGAAAATCGATGTTAAAAGTTGTTATTCCACAATCAGTAAAAAACATTTTACCAACTCTAGGTAATGAATTTATTACCCTAATTAAGGAAACTTCTGTCGTAAGCTTTATTGCTGTTGTTGATATAACGAAAGCATTTAGGGCAATAGGTGATGCCAACTATGAATATATTATACCTTATCTCATGTTGGCACTGATATACTTAATTATTGTTATCATAATAACATATTTTATAAAATTAATTGAAAAGAGGTTTAAGAAAAATGAAAGATAAGTTAACTTTTAACGAAAACTTTGATAATTCTTACCTTATAAAAATTCGTGGAATTTATAAAAATTTTGGTAAAGTTAAAGTATTAAAAGGCGTTTCAACTGATATAAAAAAGGGTGAAAGGGTTGTTATTTTAGGGCCTTCGGGTTCAGGTAAATCAACACTACTTCGCTGTATGAATCTTTTAGAAGAACCGACTTACGGCGAAATTTGGTTTGAAGGTAAACTTTTAACACCGGTTGATCCGTATCTTCATAGAAAAATCATAAGAAATGCCAAAACTTATAAAAAATTATTTGCTCAATTTAAGTTAGAAAGCCCTAATTTATCAGACGAAGAAATAGACACAAAAGTTATTACAGAGATTAAAGAAAAAGATTTGTTAAAAAAAATTGAAGGTAAAGATTATAAAAATGAGACAAAGCTTCTCTATAATTCTTTCTTTCAAGACGTTAATTTAACCCGTCAAAAGATAGGTATGGTTTTCCAACACTTTAACCTTTTTAATAACTTAACGGTTTTGGGTAATATGACGCTTGCGCCTGTTCAGTTAAAGTTAAAGACAAAAGAAGAAGCCGAAACAAAGGCTATGGAACTACTTAAAAGAATAGGCTTGGAAGATAAGGCAAAAGTATATCCTTCAACACTTTCG
>JAZLMT010000078.1:0-2494 GCA_045598745.1 Christensenellaceae bacterium | reverse complement strand
CGCTATGAATCCAAAGCTTAAGGCTGACTATGAATTCAGAATGCAAGTTTCTGCCCTTGACTGTATGGGCTGTGGCGTTTGCGCAAACATCTGCCCTGCTAAAGAAAAGGCTTTAACAATGGTTCCGTTTGATTCAATCGTCAATGAAGAAAAGGCTAACTACGATTTCAGCGAAAAACTCCCTGAAGTTGACGTTAGTGAAATCTTAAATAAGAATACTGTTATAGGCAGTCAATTCTCTAAACCTTTATTTGAATTCTCCGGTGCATGTGCCGGCTGTGGTGAAACACCATACGTTAAACTCGTTACACAATTATTCGGCGATAGAATGATTGTTGCAAACGCAACGGGTTGTTCTTCAATCTACGGTGGCTCTGCTCCAACTTGCCCATACACAGTTAATAAAGAAGGTCACGGTCCTGCTTGGGCTAACTCTTTATTTGAAGATAACGCTGAATTCGGTTACGGTATCAATCTTGCTTATGCACAAAGACGTGCTAAAGTAACGGATAAGATTCAAGCACTTATTGAAAGCACAACCGATGCTGATATTAAGAGCGCTTGTGAAAACTGGATTGCAAACAAGAAAAATGCAGAAGGCTCAAAGAAGGCTTCAAAAGAACTTGTTGCAGTATTAGAAAGCAAGAAAAATTGTGATGCTATAAACGATATTCTTAAAGATAAAGATTGCTTGGTTAAAAAGTCAATTTGGATATTCGGTGGCGACGGCTGGGCTTACGATATAGGCTACGGCGGATTAGACCACGTTTTGGCTCAAGGTGAAGACGTTAACGTTTTAGTTCTTGATACCGAAGTTTACAGTAACACAGGCGGACAAGCTTCAAAGTCAACCCCAACGGGTTCTGTTGCAAAGTTTGCTGCTGCCGGTAAGAGAATTAAGAAGAAAGACCTTGGTATGATGGCTATGAGTTACGGCTACGTTTACGTTGCACAATGCGCAATGGGTTCAAACAAACAACAACTCTTAAACGCTTTGACTGAAGCTGAAAGTTATGACGGACCATCTCTTATCATTTGCTATGCACCATGTATCAACCACGGTATCAATATGACGAATTCTCAAGCAGAAGAAAAGAAGGCTGTTGATTGCGGTTACTGGCAATTATACAGATACAATCCGGCTTTAATTGATGCAGGAAAGAATCCGTTCACGCTTGATTCTAAAGATCCTGTTGATGATTATAAGGCTTTCTTACTTGGCGAAACAAGATATGCTTCACTTATGAAGGCTAGACCTGAAATTGCAGAAGACTTGTTCAAGAAGACGGAAGAAGACAGCAAGGCAAGGATTGCATCTTATAAGAAGTTAGCAAATAAAGAATAATTTTAAGTTAGAAAAAAGGAAGTTGAAAATTCAACTTCCTTTTTTTGTTTTTTAAAACTTTTTATTGTTCGTTTTCTTTTTTGGCTTGCTTCTTATTACCTTTAACCTCCAAAAATACTAGTGATGCAACAACAATGACTATTCCGATAATTCCAAGTATACCTATCTTCTGCCCGTAAACGATAAATCCGACAAAAGAAGCAACTACCGGTTCTAAAATAGAAATTAAGCTTGCTTTTCCCGCTTGAATTTTTTGTAGACCGCTTGTATATAAAATATACGGCAATATCGTGCAAAAAACAGCAATCCCTATCAGATACAATATAGAAATATAATCTGCTGAAACAATGGCAGGTATTTCCCACGCTTTTGATAGCGGAACGGAGATTATAGTTGCAAACAAAAAAGTATAAAAAGAAGTCGTTTCCGATTTGTATTTTTTACTTGCTATTTTTCCGAATATACTGTATAGGGCATAGCCGAACCCCGAACCTAATCCATAAAGTAGCCCAACCAAAGTCATTTTAATATCGTTAGATAAAACGACCATAGAACAGCCACCCAAAGCACCGACTAACGCAATTATCTTAAAAATATTTAAGTCTTCTTTAAAAATTATTCTTGAAAGAATAGTTACCCAAATAGGTGAAGTATACATCAAAAGGCAGGCAACGGAAATGGAATTTTCGCCCATAGAATTCATATAACAAAAATTAAAGAAAACAAAACTCAATATTCCCGAACCGATAAATATGGGAATATCTTTAACGTTTATTTTAAAAAGCGATTTATCTTTTATCAATAAAAAAACGCCTAAAACGATAACGGTTATAACAGCCCTTCCGCACACCATTTGCATTGAAGAAAAACCGTAATCCTTTAACGGATAAACAAATATACTTATTGAGCCCCAAAGTATCGCGGAAATAAATACGTAAAATTCACCTAAATATTTTTTCATATATCTCCATAAAAGTGATGCGCTTAAAGCGGTTTAGCCGTTTTAAGCGCATAAATACTTATAAGTTAATCTGTAAGCCGAGTTCTGTCGTGTTCGGTCATTTATCTACGAATAACGTCTCCGTTATCCCCCAGCGATATTTGTTAAACTGTTTCGGTGAAACTCCCTGTTGAAACAGTTTGTCAATC
>JAZLMT010000077.1:0-5197 GCA_045598745.1 Christensenellaceae bacterium | reverse complement strand
ATCACCTTACAAAAAATATCCTATATTACATTTTGGACATATCTATTTTAACAGCAAATAATCAAAGTGTCAATATAAATATTGAAAAAAGATTGTTAATTTTTAATATTTTTTATAAAAATATCTATTTTAATATAATTTAAATAATAAACGCCCCCGTTTTAACGAAGGCGTTAATAAAAATTATTTCGTTCCGAATATTCTGTCACCGGCATCTCCCAAGCCCGGCAATATATATCCGTTTTCATTCAAACACCTATCAAGTGTTGAAACGTATATTTCTACGTCAGGATGTGCTTCTGCAACTTTTTCTACCCCACACGGTGCTGCAATTATAGATAATAACTTGATTTTTTTGCATCCGCGCTTTTTAAGCATCTTTATCGCATCAACGGCACTACCACCCGTTGCAAGCATTGGATCAACTACCATAACAACTTTTTCATCTATCCCAACAGGAAGTTTACAATAATATTCTTGTGGTTCTAACGTTTCTTCATCACGATATAAACCGATATGGCCAACCTTTGCCGCCGGGAATAACGATAAAATACCGTCAACCATACCGAGCCCTGCACGGAGAATAGGAACTATTGCTATTGAATTTTCTTTAACAACGATTTGCTTTGTTGTTTCAAGCGGTGTTTCAACTTCAATTTCTTGAGTCGGAACATCCTTAAATGCTTCATAAGCCATTAAAGTTGCTATTTCTTTAATTATTTCTCTGAAATTCTTTGTGTCGGTTTCTTTATTTCTTATTATGGCAAGCTTATGTCTTATTAATGGATGGTCTAATATATGAACGTTTTTATAATTTTTCATTTTTATTCTTCCTTTATAGGTGGCAAAATCATTGTGCTAAATTGCACAATGATTTAACCTTTCTATTATTTTTTTATTTTTTAATTATTTATTTTCTTCAGCTTCTTTTTCTGCTGCTTTTCTTGCATCGTATTTATTCCTATATGGTAAACAAATAAGGTTTGTTAAAATTCCAAGGATAAGTGCACATGCAACTTCAGTAATAGTAATCTTACCAAACGTTAAGCTCATTCCACCAACGCCTGCGATTAAAATTACTGATACAACAAATAAGTTGTGCTTCTTATTTAAGTCAACGTCTTGAATCATCTTTAAGCCTGATACAGCAATGAACCCGTAAAGCGCAATACATACGCCACCCATAACACATTTTGGAATTGTTGCAAGGAAGATTGAGAACGGTGCCAAGAAGGAAATTACAATAGCCATACATGCAGTAACTAAAATCGTTATAACCGAAGCGTTACCTGAAATCGCTACGCAACCAACCGATTCGCCGTATGTTGTGTTTGGACAGCCACCGAAGAAAGCACCTGCAATTGATCCAACGCCGTCACCTAAAAGTGTTCTGTGTAATCCCGGGTTTTCTAATAATTCTTCACCGATTATTGAAGATAAGTTCTTGTGGTCTGCAATATGTTCTGCAAAAACAACGAAAGCAACCGGAATATATGCAACGGCAATCGTTCCAAGATACGAACCGAAGTTTCCACCAGCAAAATCATAGTTTCCACTAAATGCCTCAATAAATGTAAATTGTGGATACCAAGAAGAACCTTCCGCAACAGCTTCAAAAGCGGAAAAATCAATAATCTTAACACCGCATACTGTAAATATAGATGCTACTATATAACCTGCAGCAATTCCAATAACAAAAGGTATCATTTTCATAAATTTTTTACCATAAACAGATGACGCTATTGTAACACCTAATGTAACTAAACCGCAAAAAATTCTTGCCAAACCCTCACCGCCTATAACATACGATGAGCCACCTTCCGCTAACTCTGTAATGCCATAACCGCTATCAAATCCTACCATATCACCGATAGCATTACCAGCTAAACTTAAACCGATAATGGCAACCGTTGGCCCTATAACTACAGCCGGCATAAGTTTATTTATCCAACTTGTTCCGCAAAACTTAACTACGATTGCGATTGCTACGTATACCAAACCGGCTAAAACGGCACCGATAATTAAACCGAGATAACCTGCCGACATTGAAACGCCACCTGCAAATGCTGCAGCCATTGAACCCAAGAAAGCAAATGACGAGCCCAAGAAAACAGGGCTTCTAAACTTTGTGAACAATAAATATACTATCGTTCCGACGCCCGCACCGAAAAGAGCAGCAGATGTTTGCATACCGTGGCCTACAATTGTAGGAACGGCGATTGTTGCAGCCATAATTGCTAAAAGTTGTTGAAGCGCAAACACTATAAGTTGTTTTGGCTTCGGTCTGTCATTAACTAAATAAGTTAAATCCATTTTTGTTGTTGCCATAAGTAAATCCTCCAAAAAATCTTTTGTTTTATTTTTCCAAAAAAAAACTCCCTTTTGAGAAAGGAAGTTTAAAAGGCAATTTCAGTTTTTTTAGAGAGAAAAAGAGAGTAAAGGTTTGACGGAAAATTATCAATTTTCTTAACACACCCAAAAAGCATTTTCTTTTCTCCAAATCAATTTTTTCTATCATAACATAAACTTTAAAACATATCAAGTGTTTTTTAAAATTTTTTTTTATTTTTTTTATTTCTTACAATAAAGAATATTGACAGCACGATTATCAATGCAAATAAATAACCGCTATAATCAATCAAAACGTCAATCACACTCGGGCCACGATTTGTGAATATTTGAAACGTTTCGTCACTTGACGCAACTATAAGCCCAAAAGCATAGAAAAACAATAATAACAATAAATCGCTTTTGTCTAACTTTAAACATATATATAGTATAGATACTTCTAATCCTAAAACAAAATATTCAAAAAAATGAGCAAGTTTTCTAAATACGTTATGCGTTATAACCGAGAAAACGGATAAAGAAAAGTCTTCACCAAACACATCGGCAACAAATTCTTTACAAGAAGCATAGACGCCGTTTGAAGTTTTTGACGAATCTTCCTTCCCAAGCGAAGAATTTGAAAATATATAACAAACAGTTGCCAATATAATAAATATTAAGATATATGAAAGAATTTTTCTTTTTTTACTCAATTTTCACCTTTTATATGTTATCGTTAAGTTTTTTAACTTTTCTTGTATATTCTTTTTATAAATGCTCTTATCAAAAATAACCGACCAATTTTGATTATTGACCGAACCCGGTTTATTTATCCTGTAATTTGAATCTAATATCATCAAATCCCAAATAGGCAAAATAAATATTTTTGACTTTGATGCGAAACCGAGCGTAATAACTGTATTTACCAAAGACGTTTTAGTTAAAACAGATTTATTTATCTTTAATAATTTCAGACTGTTTTTTACGCCTTTATTAAAGTTATTATAATCCCAATCGTTAAAAGAATCAATAAGCCCAAGTAAAGTATCGTTATCGTGCGTGCCGGTATAACAAACGGAATTTTCTTCTATATTTTCAGGCAAATACGGATTCTCTTTATCACTATTAAATGCAAAAGAAAGTATTTTCATACCCGGAAAGCCCGTCCATTTTAAAAGATTTTTAACGCCGTCGTCAATCACGCCCAAATCTTCCGCAATAATCCTGCTCTTATTTACGCATTTAAATATTTCGGAAAAAAGTTCTTTTGAAGGGACATCCTTCCACTCCCCGTTTTTAGCATTTATACTGCCGTTATCAACTTGATAAAACCTGTCAAGTCCCCTAAAATGATCAATCCTAACCAAATCAAAAACATTTAAAATATCTTTTACCCTATGAACCCACCAAGAAAAATTATCTTTTATCTGATTTTCGTAGTTATAAACGGGGTTACCCCAAAGTTGACCGTCTTCACAAAAATAGTCTGGCGGAACGCCTGCAACTTTTTTTGCCACCAAATTATCATCTAAATCAAACAATTTAGGATTAACCCAAACGTCTACGCTGTTTGAAGCAACGTATAACGGCATATCCCCGAATATCTTTATACCTTTATCGTTTGCATATTCCTTTAATTTAAACCACTCTCTTTCACTTTCAAATTGAACGAATTGCCAAAACAGAATATTATCGCTATTTTCTTTTTCTACTATTTTTAACGTTTCAATATTTCTAAACTTCAAACCGTCTTGCCACTCGTAAAAAGGTTTATAATTATTTAACAATAAAATAGTTTTGAACAGTGCATAATCTCTATACCTTCCTTTTTTTAAGAAAGCTACAAAAGATTTCTCTTTTTTATCAAATCTTGAAAACGCCTTTCTTAAAACAGGAAATCTATCGTTATAAAGTTTCCCGTAATCTATATATTTAGAATTTACTTCTAAACTTTTTAATTCTTCTTTTGTGATAAGTTTTTGCTTATAAAGGTTTTCCGGACTTATAAAATACGGATTAAACGAATAAGAGCATATTGAAGAATACGGGCTATCACCGTAACACGTTTCAACCAAAGGCAACACCTGCCAAATACTTTGACCGGCGTTTTTCAAAAAGTCAATAAATTCGTATGCTGTTTTGCCAAAATCCCCTATACCGTATTTTGACGGCAAAGAAAAAATCGGCATTAAAATTCCACTCTGTCTTTTCATACTTAAACGTAAAGAAGTTGTATTGCTACAACTTCTTATCTTTTAATTAAAATATAATATATTCGTCTCTTTCCGGGCCAACTGAAACGTATTTGATTTTTGCCCCAACTTGTTTTTCCAAAAATTCTACGTATTTAACCGCTTCTTTAGGAAGATCTGTTTTCTTTCTGCATTTAGAAATATCACATTTCCAGCCCTTCACCTTTTTAATAACCGGCTTATACTTATCAAGTTGTTGAGCATACGGGAATTCCGTTGTAACCTTTCCGTCTTTTTCATAGCCGACGCATACTTCTATTTCGTCCAAATAACTTAAAACGTCAAGTTTAGTTAAAGCAATTTCGTCTGCACCTTGCATTCTTATACCGTATTTACTTGCTACAACGTCAAACGGACCGACTCTTCTAGGTCTACCTGTTGCTGCACCGTATTCGCCACCTGCTTTTCTTAATTCTTCGGCCTTGTCGCCAAAATATTCAACAGTGAAAGGACCTTCCCCGACACATGTTGAATATGCTTTCATTATACCGATTGATAAATCAATATTTCTGTTCGGAATACCTGCCCCGATAGGTGCATAAGCAGAAATCGTATTTGAAGAAGACGTATACGGATATATACCGAAATCTATATCACGAAGAGCACCGAGTTGCGCT
>JAZLMT010000076.1:0-6123 GCA_045598745.1 Christensenellaceae bacterium | reverse complement strand
CATTTATACTATTTTAGTTTTGATAGTTT
This sequence comes from Christensenellaceae bacterium, assembly GCA_045598745.1. Classification (GTDB taxonomy): domain Bacteria; phylum Bacillota; class Clostridia; order Christensenellales; family Borkfalkiaceae; genus UBA1259. The sequence continues at coordinate 6,094 of JAZLMT010000076.1, read as the reverse complement.
CAATTATAATTGAAATACCTTTATCAATCTTTATTAAATTTATTTGTAAAAAAATCAGTGAAATATATAAAAAGATTGACGAGAATTTTAAAAAACAAAATGAAAAAAATATTAGCAAGTAACTCCCCCAGAAGAAAAGAACTTTTGGAAAAGTTCGGATACAAATTTGAAGTTATTAAAAGTGATTATAACGAAGAATCTACGCCAAATTTACCGTCAAAATTAAAGGTTAAATATCTTGCATACAAAAAGGCAGAAGCGGTTTATTTAAGCCAAAACGTAAATGAAAAAGTTTTAGTTCTCGGTGCAGACACTATCGTGGTATACAAAAATAAAATATTGGGAAAACCAAAAGATAAAGAAGATGCAATAAAAACATTAAAGCTTTTAAGCGGAAATAAGCACTATGTTTTTACAGGTTATGCAATTATAACGAATAAAAAGATTATAATAAAACATAAAAAAACAAAAGTATACTTTAACCATTTATCCGATAAGCAAATTGAAGAATACGTTGAAACAGGTCTTCCTTTAGATAAAGCCGGTAGTTACGGCATACAAGACGGATTCAATTTAGTGAAAAAATTTATTGGTAGCTTTAACAATGTTGTTGGGTTGCCTATAGAAGATATTGATATAATATTAAAAAAGGAATTTAAAAAGAGCGAGTAAAATTACTCGCTCTTTTAGTTTTAAAATAATTATTGTTTATCGTTTATATATAAAATACCCAAACAATCTTCCCCACAGTGACACGTTATAGTTCCGTTTGCACGTGTTATATAAATATTTTTAAAACCTTCTTCTTTTAATCTATTGTATACCCAATCAATAATTATTTGCGAAGCTGTTGTATAAGTTATAAAAACGTTTTCTTTATCCGGATGATCATAAGTCTTTAATATGTCTTCTACATAATTTTTTATAACAAAATCAACTGAACCACGGAATTTTTTTGCAACTTCCATTTTACCGTTAGATAATATAATTTGTGGCCTTATTTTAAGTAAATTTGCTCCGAATAAGGATAAAGCCGAACATCTTCCACCCTTATATAAATAATCAAGCCTAGTCAATTCAAAGCTAGCCTGCACAAAAGGAACTCTTTCCATACATAAATCAAAAACTTCTTTAATGCTTTTACCTTCATCAATAAGTTTTCTAGCATATATCGCTTGAAGAGCAATACCTGTTGATAAAGACCTTGTGTCTATAACAAAAACATTATCTAGTTTACTTGAAGCTTTTATTGCATTATTGCACGTGCTACTAATCTCTGAAGATAATGAAAAATGAATTATCCCATCATATTCTTTTAGAACACTAGAAAAGAACTCTTCATATTGATACTCGTTTATAGCGCATGTTTTTGGAAGCTTTTTTGTTTTGTTAACATAATCTATTATTTCATCTGTCGTTATTTCGCCATCTAACTTTGTTTCATCACCTAACATTAAAGAAAAAGGGACAACTTTTATATCAAATTTATCTAGTAATTCTTTTGGTAAATCAACCGTTGTCTCACAAGTTACTGCAATTTTCATATATTACCTCCTTTTTTCATTAAAATCATACAACATAACAAAAATTTTTTCAACCTACTGAAATGTTTTTCTTTTCTACATATTTATTCGCTAAAAATAGAGAAAAAATTCAACTCTACCAACAGTAGAATTGACAAAATAGTTGATTTTTATCTTTTTTTTTGATAAAATATAAATATGGATATAAGAGAAAACCTTGCAAAAAACTTAATATCTTTTAGAAAAGCATTAAATCTTACGCAAGCTGAACTTGCTGAAAAAATAAACTATACGGACAAAGCTGTTTCTAAATGGGAACGTGGCGAGGCTGTTCCAGAATTAACGGTCTTAAAACAAATCGCTGATTTATATGGCACAACTATTGATACGCTTATAAGCGAACCGAAAGAAGAAAAGCCAAAAATAAAAACCATTATTCCTAAAAAAAGATTGATAATTTCGTTACTTGCTTTTGGGTTCGTTTGGCTTATAACCGTTGCAACTTTTGTTTTATGCGGTATTCTTTTACCAAACTATATTGACTCATGGCTTATATTTATTTATGCAATTCCCATTTCAACGATTGTATTCCTTATATTTTCGGCTATATGGGGCAAAAACCTAACAACTTCTATAATATTAACTATTCTTGTTTGGAGCTCTATTTTGTCAATTTTCTTGTCATTAAAGACATATTTACAATCGCCACCGGATACGCTTTGGCTAATGTTTTTAATAGGTATCCCTATTCAAGTTATAATTATACTTTGGGTATTTTATAAAAAGCTTTCATTTTTAACAAAACATTTAAAAAAGAGCAAGTAATCTTGCTCTTTATTTTTTATATAATTATAAACAATAATAAAAAAGGGAGATTAAAAAATCTCTCTTTTCTTTTAATTAGTCAACTAATTCAATAAGTGCAACGCTTGCAGCATCACCTTTACGAACACCGAGTTTGTAGATTCTTGTGTATCCACCACCTTGACCTTTTTCTTCCTTACGTGTTGCGTATTTTGGTGCATATTCATCAAATATCTTTTCAATTAAAGGATATTTAACAGCAGATGTTCTCTTCTTAAAATCTGGCTTACTTTCTTTGAAACCCTTAACTTCTTGCATTTCGGAAACCATAGTCATGATCTTTCTTCTTGCATTAAGTTTTTTATTACCATCTTTAACAAGAGTTTTCTTAACGTCATTTCCCTTTGCATCTTTAACAGTTACTTCTTCTTCAGCAGTATCCGTATAAGTATTTATAGCAAGGGTTAAAATCTTTGAAACATAAGCTGAAAGTTCTTTTGCTCTAGCTTCTGTTGTTTCTATTTTGCCATACCATAAAAGAGCACTTGCTTGATTTTTTAATATTGCTACTCTTTGTGTAGCTGTTACTCCTAATTTAGCCATTGTTTAGTCCTCCTTGTCCTTCAACGACAAACCTAAACTTATAAGTTTTGCAATAACCTCGTCAAGAGATTTCTTACCTAAATTACGAACTTTAAGCATATCGTCTTCCGTTTTCTTTGTTAAATCTTCAACTGTATGAATATTTGCTCTCTTTAAGCAGTTATATGAACGAACTGATAAATCCATATCCTCAATAGTCATCTTTAAGATTTCGTTAATCTTATCAACTTCTGCAGGAACTAAAATTCTGCTCTTACCTACTTCAGATAAACCTACGAACATACCGATATGTTCTTCCATTATTCTTGCTGCTAAACTTACAATATCACGACCGCTAAATGCACCATTAGTCCATACTTCAAGAACTAACTTATCAAAGTCTACACTTTGACCTACACGTGTTGCCATAACGTTGTAACTAACCTTCTTAACAGGTGTAAAAATACTATCAATTGCGATATTATCAATGATATCAACCTTATGTTCGTTAGCGCCTTGATAACCACGGCCTCTACCGATTGTAAGTTCAACATCAATTTTTCCACCTTCATCAATAGTGCAAATATATTGATCCGGATTTAAAATTTCAAAATCAGAATCGCCTTCAATGTCGCCTGCTTTTAATACTGCAGGACCTTCTTTGAAAAGCCTAACTGTTTTTGTGTAATCCTTATCCAAAACAGCTGTTTTGATTGCTACGCATTTTAAATTAAGAATTATTTCAGTTACGTCTTCCTTTACTAGTGGAACGGCAGAAAATTCATGTTTAATGCCAAGATCTTCACTGAATTTGATATTTGTGATTGCTGCACCAGGTAAAGAAGAAAGTAAAATTCTTCTTAAAGCATTACCTATTGTTAAACCAAAACCTTTTTCTAACGGTTCAACAGTAATTTTTGCATAACTTTTTTCTTCGTTTTCTTCCACTTCTATTTTTGGCATTTCAATTTCCATCATATTGCATATACCTCCTAATAGTTTTGATATAGAGTATCACAAGAATTCTTGAAAAGACGTGGATCATCTTTTTTTCCCCTTGTGTTACTCCATCAAACTCAATATAATTTTTTATTTTATTATTTAGAATATAATTCGACAATCATGTGTTCAGCGATTTGACTGTCAATATCTTCTCTTGTCGGAAGAGCAATAACTTTGCCTTCAAGTGTTGCAGGGCTGAACTCTAACCATTTAGGCATAGCACCAACCTTCATTTCCTTTATTTCAGCAAAGAATTTATTTTCCTTCTTGCTTTCCTTAACAGCGATTACGTCACCAACTTTAACTTGGTAAGAAGCGATGTTTACACCCCTTCCGTTTACTGTGAAATGAGCGTGTGTAACAAGTTGTCTAGCTTGAGATCTTGATGCACCGATACCCATTCTGTAAATAACGTTATCAAGCCTTCTTTCTAATAATGAAAGCATGTTTTCACCGGTGATACCTTTCATTCTATCAGCGGCTTCGTAATACTTTCTGAATTGGCCTTCTAATACGCCGTAAATTCTCTTACATTTTTGTTTTTCACGGAGTTGAAGACCATATTCTGAAATCTTCTTTCTAGCCATACCGTGTTGACCAGGAGCTACCGGTCTTTTTTCAAATGCACAACAACCCTTAAAGCATCTTTCACCTTTAAGGAAAAGTTTTGCACCTTCACGTCTACATAAACGACATTTTGATTCTGTATATTTAGCCATTTTTATCTCCTCCGTTATACTCTACGTTTTTTAGGTGGTCTGCAACCATTGTGAGGAATTGGTGATACATCTTGAATAAGTGTAACTTCCATATCACAGTTTGCAAGTGCTCTGATAGCAGATTCTCTACCGGCACCCGGACCTTTAACGTAAACTTCAACTTGACGCATACCTTGTTCTCTTGCAACCTTACCAGCTGCTTCTGCTGCTTGTTGTGCTGCAAACGGTGTGCTCTTTCTTGAACCCTTGAAACCAAGGCTTCCAGCACTTGACCAAGATACTGTATTACCTTGTAAGTCTGTAATAGTAACTAATGTATTATTGAAAGATGCCTGAATATGAACTTGACCTTTGTCAACTTTTCTGGCGTCTTTACGTTTTTTAACAGTTTTCTTTGTTGCTACTGCCATATTACTTTACCTCCTATTTCGTTGCTGTCTTTTTCTTAGCGACAGTACGACGAGGACCCTTTCTAGTTCTCGCATTTCTCTTTGAACTCTGTCCTCTTACAGGAAGGTTCTTTCTGTGACGAACACCACGATAGCATCCAATTTCAATAAGTCTCTTAATAGAAAGGCTTACTTCGCTACGAAGATCACCTTCTACGTGAAGGTTGTGTTCGATATATTCTCTGAGTTTAGCAACATCAGTTTCATTTAAATCTTTTACTCTTGTATCAGGATTTACACCTGTTTTATCAATAATTTTCTTTGCCGTTGGAAGACCGATACCATAGATATAGGTAAGTCCGATTTCAACTCTCTTGTTGTTAGGCAAATCAACACCGGCTATACGTGCCATGCTTATTAATACCTCCGAATTTCCTTTTTATTTTTTATTTTATATATATGAATGTTTAAGCCGATTTCAAATTGGAATGTATTCTACTTTGACTTAAACTTTATTTTCAAATTAAACCCTTTTAAAAGGGCTTAAAGGCTAACCTAAAATAGATTAACCTTGTCTTTGTTTGTGGCTCTTGTTCTTTGAACAAATAACCATAACTTTTCCGTTTCTTTTAATTACCTTGCATTTATCACACATAGGTTTTACTGAAGGTCTTACTTTCATAATTTATCTCCTTTGGAATTCTAGTTCTTGCTACGCCAAATAATTCTGCCTTTTGTTAAATCATACGGGCTCATTTCAAGCTTAACACTATCACCCGGTATGATCTTTATATAGTGCATACGAAGTTTACCTGATATATATGCAGTTATTATATGCCCGTTAGATAATCTAACCGTAAATGATGCATTTGGTAATGCTTCTACAATGACACCTTCGGTTTCTATTACGTCGTCTTTAGACACTAAAAAACTCCTCCTGTTTTTTGTTTTGAGAATCTATGGGATTTTTACCCATAAAAACGACCATATTATAATATACTAAAAAAGTATATAATTGTCAAATATATTTTAGGCTTAAAACAATTTTATTTATAAGTAAAACTGCTTTTTTATA
>JAZLMT010000075.1:0-9014 GCA_045598745.1 Christensenellaceae bacterium | reverse complement strand
CACTGAATATGTATTTTCCGTAATGTATATATTTTTAGATACATAATCTTTTGCACAAAAATACTCAAACGGATACAATGCGTAAATTTGATTATCTTCTTTACTTTTTTGCAAAGTATTATTTAGCTTAAAATTATATTTTTCTTTTAATATAACGCTCAACAAAATTACGTTTGTCATTAAAAACGGCTTTTTCTTATCATTAAAATATGACTGATTTTCATAATATTGTAATAAATCTTCTATAACGTTACATCCCCTTGATGCGCCAATAACTGCCGTTTGCAACATAACGTTGTTTTCAAATCCGCAAAAAAAATCTTCATCCAAAAAATTATCAAAAGACTTAAAAATTTCCACATCTGTATCTAAATAGATTCCACCATATTTATACAACACTTTTGCCCTTATATAATCTGATGCAAACGCATAATTTTTTGATTCGTATGCTTCAAATAAAAAAGCACAATCTTCAAAACTTAAATTATCTTCATTCCATTCAATTATTGTATAATCCGGACAATACTTTTTCCATGTCTTTATATTATCTATAACTTTTTTCGGTTTCTCCTTTTTACCGAGCCATACATAATGTATTATTTTCCCTATCATTTTTGTCCGCCTTTGCACCTATATAGGTGCATAATCATTTTATCAACGTGAGATAATAATGTCAAGCGTTGCACTTAAATAAGTGCTTAAATGGAGAATTATGAATAAAATTATTGAAAAAAAGATTGGAAATAACGTTAGAAGAATAAGAGAAAAAACCGGTTTAACACAGGACTTTGTTGCAACACAACTTCAACTTAACGGCTGTGATATAACAAGAAGTGCTTATGCAAAAATTGAAGTTGGTCAACGCCATTTATATCCTGACGAAATTGTTGTGTTAAAGAAAGTTTTTAAAACAAATTATGATGCAATTTTTGAGTTAGAATAACATTCTATACTTGTTATTCATTGACAATATTTATGATAAATATTATAATTTATTTATAGTATTTAACTTTTAGGTGTATTATGGAAGAATTTATAAAATTTATTAACGAAAGAATTGATAAGGGATTAATGCCCGGTGTTCTTGCCGGAATTTACGACAAAAACGATACTCCGCTTTTTGAACATGTTTACGGTTATTCTGACGTAGAAAAAAAAGTTCAAATAAAAAAAGATAATATTTTTAGGCTTGCATCAATGACGAAACCTATAACCGGCGTTGCTTGTATGTATTGCTATGAAAAAGGATTACTTGATATAAACGATAAAGTTTCAAAATATCTTCCGGAATTTGCCGAAATGTTCGTTGGAAAAATGGTTGACGGAAAACCGCAAAAAGATTTTAAGTGCAAAAACGAAATGAGAATCGTAGATATTCTCACCCACTCTTCCGGAATTGGTTCTCTTGACGTCGGCATGTATTTCTTAACACATAACGGAAAATTTAAAAATCTTGACGAACAAATTAAAAGATATTCAAGCTGGCTTTTGGATTTTGAACCGGGCACTGCCACTGCCTACAGCGCTTTGACGGGGCTTGATATTGTTGTTAAAATTATAGAGATAGTTACTAAAACGAATTATTACGATTTTCTTAAAAAGAATATTCTTCTCCCGCTTGATATGGTTGATACGACCTATAAACTTAACGACGAGCAAAAGAAAAGGCTTGTTACAATGTATACCTTAAATCAAGACGGAACTGAAATGTCTTTAGATACAAGCTTTAAAGACTATACAGGTTTTGATTGCATGGAAGAAGGTTATACAAGCGGTTGTGCCGGATTATTCTCTACCCTACACGATTATAGAAACTTTTCAAACATGCTTTTAAATGAAGGAAAATTTAACGGAAAACAAATCCTGAAAAAAGAAACCGTTGATTTGATGAAAACTCCGTTTTTAGATCCTAACACTGTTAAGTATTGTGATAGAAATCTTATTTGGGGACCTAGTGCAATGCTGATTACCACACACACTTGCGATTTTTCTTTTGTTGAAGACGGTTCTTACGGTTGGTCGGGCGCATATTCCACACACTTCTTTGTAGACCCTAAAGACGAAATAGTTGGCGTTCTTATGATAAACTTAAACATGTATGGCGGATCAGGTGCTCCTTCCGCAAAAGAGTTTGAAAAAGCAACGACGAAATTTGTTAAAAAATAATTAAACGAACGTAAATTTTAGCCACAGTTTTTACTGTGGCTTTTTTTGTTACATAAAAAAATTTTTTTATCTTATACTATTTTATATGAAATTAACAGGCAACTTTAGAAAAGAATATTTAATAATAAAATCAAAACTAAATTCAGACGATATAGAGTTTATTCCCGTATCTATAAAGAACACAAAAGGAATACTTATATTTATAAATAACGTTGTAGATAAAAAAGTAATCGGTGACCTTATACTTTCACCCATAAAAGAATTAAACGAAATGCCGAAAGACGACAACGAACTTTTTGAACTTTTTTTAAGCCCTGAAAAAGAAATCATTTACGATATAAACGATTGTATATCGGAGGTGGTTTCAGGAAAATGTGTTCTGTTCTTTGACAAAAAGACTTTTGCTTATTCTTTCGGCGTTCAAAAATTTGAAAAAAGAGCGATACAAGAACCCCCTACTTCTACCGTAATAAAAGGGCCAAGAGAAGGTTTTGTTGAAAGTATAACCGTAAATTTAAGTTTACTTAGAAGAAGAATCAAATCGGAAAAACTTGTGGTTGAAAACTACACGGCAGGTAAAGTTTCTTGCACGCCTATTTCTATCGTATATATAAGTAATGCTGTTGATAAAAAACTATTAAAAAATATCAGAGAAAAAATAAAAAAAATAGATTTAGAGTGGATTTTAGATTCTTCTTATATTTCAAAATATCTTTCCGAACACAAAACGGCACTGTTTAAGCAAATAGGTAACACCGAAAAGCCCGATATTTTAGCATCAAAAATTTTAGAAGGCAGAATCGCAATATTTGTTGACGGCTCTCCTATTGCCTTAACTATTCCTTACTTACTGATAGAAGATTTTCAGTCGCCAAGTGATTATTACAATTCAACGTATAGCGCAACGTTTACAAGAATTATAAGGATGTTTGCCGTTATACTTTCACTTATTTTGCCATCGGTTTTCGTCGCTTCGGAATTATTCCACTTGCAACTTATACCACTTTCTTTTTTACTTACTCTTGTTAACAGCATAAAAGGAATTCCTTTATCACCGAGCTACGAAATGTTTTTTACACTTTTCATATTTGAAATATTAAACGAAGCAAGTGTGCGTATGCCAAAATACGTAGGTATGGTGGTTTCTATCGTAGGCGGTTTAGTCTTGGGCGAAACGGCAGTTAACGCCGGTATCATCTCTGCCCCAACGCTTATGATTGTTGCGTTTTCGGGTATATGCCTTTATACAGTTCCGGAACTAGTTCAAAACTTTTCCATAATCCGCCTTTTGCTACTTGCCGTTGCCGGTTCGTTTGGGCTTTTTGCTTTAATTTGCACTATGGCAATGCTTCTGGTTTATTTGGTTACCTTTGAAAGTTTTAATACCCCTTTATGCGCACCGTATTCGCCAATCGTAGTAAACGACCTGAAAGACGGAATCGTTAAGGGATTTATTGCGGACCAAAAAGAATTACCGCTATCTTTAAGAAAGGGGGATAAAAAATGTATCAATTAAAAACAAGACAAATATGTTTATTTATAATTGCTTTTTTACCACTTGGAAAATTTTTTATGATGAACAGCGTTATAGCAACCTACTCAAACAACGATATGTGGATTTCAGTTTTGTTGAATTTATTGTTAGATTATTTGACTATATTTTCTATTTTGATTTTATATAAAAAGACGGGTAAAAAATTTATAGATATACTAAAAGAAAAATTCGGCGATACACCTACTAAACTCATACTTTCGTTTTTTTTGATTTACTTTTTATTTAAGAGCATTATCCCCATTGAAGAACAAAAAGAATACGTTATTTTAACGTTATATATAACGCTACCGAAAAGTTTACCTTTTATCCCTTTCTTTTTTGCTTCTTACTATATATGTTCGCAAAAGACGAGAGCATTAGGAAGATTTAGCGACGTTTTATGGATGCTAACTCTAATAGGGTATTTACTTTTAGTTTCGCTATCGGTTAAAAATGCAGACTTCTCTGCTTTTTTACCTATAAATTATCACAATACAAAAAATATTATTTCCGGCTCCTATCATGCGCTTGCGTGGTTTGGCGACGGCGTTTACCTTTTATTCTTAATCGGAGAATTTGAGTGGGAAAAGAAATCGTTTTTAAAAATCATGCTCTCTTATCTTGTGACTTTTATGTTGATTTTCGTTTTCTCTTTCCTGTTCTATTGCATATTTACTTCTATAGCATTTAGACAACGCTTTGCTATGACTGAAATTTCAAAATATTCTTCCGTTATAAACAGCACGGGAAGATTTGACTATATAGCAATAGGAATACTTTTGCTTGTAAATATCTTTGCAATTTCGCTACCGCTTTTCTTTGCCTGTAAAATTATGCAAGAATTATTTAATATAAAACAAAACTGGTTATGCGCACTGATTGTTAACGTTTTTGCTTTTCTTTTCAGTTATCTTATGGAATCAAAATTCTACTATATAGAACAATTTATAATTAACTACGTGGGTATTCTTTTTATTATTTTGGGAAACGTTTTCCCTGTTATTTTTACTTTAATGAACTTGGGTGAAAAAAATGAAATTTATCAAAACTAAACTCGTTCTGTTTTTAATTTTGTTTGTGTGCATCATTTTCTTTTCAAACGACTTCGGCATTATTGATATTAAACGTGCCGCCATTATTACGGCAATCGCAATTGACTATGAAGATAACGAATATTCTATTACTACGCAAATAGACGTGCCTGAAGCGACCGATAAAAACGAAGAAAAGGCAAAAACGCAAATTACTACAAAAGGCGAAACGATTGCTTCGGCAATAAAACACATAGGCTCGTCTACAGGGTGGTTTCCACAACTCTATTTTTGCAACCTTATAATAATAGGAAGTGACGTTTCAAGTGAAAACACCATCAAGATTTTAGACTATTTTGCTAAAACCCTTCGTGTTCAAGACTCGGCAAACGTTATTCTTTCAAGCACTAAAGGAAGTGACCTTTTATCCGTTTCTTCCCCGTTTGACGATATTTCTTCATTTGCAATACAAAAAATATTATTAAAGAACCAAGGTTTTGATAACGATATAATGTTAAAAAACATTAAAGACTTTTCAAGCGATTACTACTCAAAATCCAAATCTTCTTTTATGCCGTTAGTTTCTTTAGCAGAACAAAAAAACAGTGAAGACAGTAGCAGTAGCGAAGGACAAAGCGGTGGACAAGAAGAAAGTAGCGGAAGCAAAAAGTTTTTATTTAATGCAAAAAATACGGCTCTCTTTTACGAAGGCGTTAAAGTTGGCGAATTAAATAAGGATGAAACTTTTTGTTATAACCTTTCACACTCAAAATGTAAAGGGTCGGAAATAGTTGCAAAAGACGTGCTTTTAGATAATGAGTATAGAAGCGTTTTATCAATAATTCAAAAGCACAAATACAAAACCTTTTTAACTTTTGAAAATAATAAAATCAACTATAACGTTGATATAAAGCTAAAACTTAAAATAAGCGACCAAACGGCAAGTGAAAGCGACTCAACGTATGCAAAAAATATTCCTATCCCCGAGCCCGTTAAAAATGCAATAGAAGAAAAAATAACGGAAAACTTAACTTCGCTTTTTGAAAAAGAAAAGTCGCTAAATTGCGACTTCCTTAAGATAAAAGAAAACTTATACCGTTTCCACACCAAAGAATACGAAAAGTATAAAAACGATATATATTCAAATTTAAATTTAAAAATAAATTTAGATATAAAATAAAAGAACTTGCTAACGCAAGTTCTTTTAACTTATTTTTTACTATCAATCAAAATTACCTTTCATGTATTTATCCATTTCTTCTTGTGTAAGATCAGGAATAAACTTTTTATTCATAGAGTTTGTTAATATGTTTGATGCAAGAACTAAAACTCCGAACACTATTGCAACATAATATTTTGCATTCATAAAATCAATACTTGCCTCAAACAAAGCACCACTTGCTAGAATATTATAAATTAATGGTAAAATAACTACAATCAACATACATATCGCAGTTCTAATAGAATAGTTTTTCATCCACTTTGTTGATCCCTTATTTCCTTTCATGCTTTCAGTTGAAAGCAACATCCTTTCAATTGCCACAGTTGTGAGGAAAATCATTAGAGTAGCAATTGTATAATAACAAACAGCTACAATTACAAGTCCAACAAGTCCGTCGTCTGTCTGAGATAAAACCGATTTTGCTTGTCCCATCATTTCAGAAAACGTTCCTGAAGCCCCTAGGAATACATAACAAAGAAAAATTAAAACAAATTCAATTATACCACTTAACTGCGTAATATTAACAAATGTCTTTTGCTTTTCGGTATACTCATTTAAACGCAATAGTAATGCCTTTATAATAATTGCTCCAAAAGATAAAACAAAAGATATCCAAACGGTTGCACTTGCGTTTAACCCTTTTATAAAGAACCCAAGCGTGAGATAAAACAAATTTATCAATAAAATTGCTTTTACGGTTTTTTCTAATTTATTTAATTTTTTCACGTCTATTCTTCTTAATCCAAACAATATTATATTTATAATTGAAAAAATAATAAACACAATCGGAACGACAATAGACATTAAAGCGATGATAAAGCAAAACGTTCCTTCTACCACTCCCAACGGGTCAGGTGCAGAATTTTCTTTTAATAAATCAAACAAACCAAAAGAATTATCTGCTTTGTTTGCTATAACAGGTTCATAATTTATTCCTGAAATATAGCAAAATGCATTAAAAAATAAATACCCGTCTTTTTTAGATTCGCTGTCTTTCACGTTTTTACGAGCCTCTAATCTTTCTAACAATGTATGTTGAGATACATTGTCAGTATTAGTTTTAGATGCATTGATTATATCACCTATTACTAAAATAAATTTTAAAGCGTTAAAAGGCGTTATTTTTGCCTTTGTATCTTCTTCTACTTCTACTACGCCCTTACTGTTTACATATTCTGCAAAAGTAATATTATCACCTACTTTTGAAACAGAAAATAACGGTAGAAAGAAAAAAATTACACAAAGAATTAACGTTACTAAAGAAACATAAATTCTTATAGATTGTTTATTGCTCTTTACTTTTTCTAAAAAACTCAAAATAGTTTCCTCCTTCGTTTTATAAAGGAATTATACTACTAAAATTTAGTAGAGTCAACTAAAATTTAGTAGTTTGTGCAAAAATATATATATGGAGTATTATATAGGAATAAAAATTAAAGAACTAAGAAAAGAACTTGGTCTTACCCAAAAACAACTAGCAAAGCTTGTCAATAAATCGGAAACAGGCTTAGCAAGTTGGGAACAAGGTTTATCAGAGCCATGCGTTAACGATATAAGAAGTTTATGTAAAATTTTTAACGTATCTGCCGACTATCTTTTAGGTTTAACAAACTATTAAAAAAACAACCTTTTGTCGCTTTTCCCTATAGGAAGAGCGACAAAAGGTTGTTTTTTATTCTGTAAATAGTTTTTCTATAATTTCTTTTCCGTTTGCGTTTAGAATATATTTATCTATATCCTTAAATGCAAGTGTTAACTGCTCTTTATCAAACTTTTTATTCTCTAACGTCTTGTTAAATTCTTTTATATCCTTTAGCGAAAAGAAATCGCCGAATACTTCTGCATTTTTTATTAACCCGTTTTCCAAATCAAAACAAAGTGATAACGTTCCAAAATCAAATCTTGCATCATATCTGTTTTTGCCCTTTGGCGAACGCCCTATATTCCACTCGTAAGTTGAATACTTTTCGTTTCTCAATTTTTCTATTGCAGAAATATCTTCACCACTAAATTCGTATTTCTCTAAATCTTTTTTGAAAAATTCGCAAAGATTAGCAAAAAATTCGTCTATAGTAATTTTATTCGGCATTTCGTTATAGATATTAGTAACCCTTGCCCTTATACTCTTTACGCCCTTGCTTTCAACTTTAATTTTGTTTTGAATAAGCACGGAAGACAAAATGCTCATATCTGTATTAAAAAGCAAAGTTCCGTGTTGCATAATTCTATCGTTATATATAGTTTGAGCATTTCCGGAAATTTTTTTGCCGTCTACACAAATATCGTTCCTACCCGAAAATTCCGCCTTAACACCGATTGAATTAAGATATTCAATAACAGGCGAACAAAACTTGAAATAGTTGTTCTCCCCGCTGTTAAAGGGTGCTATGATAGTGTAGTTGACGTTTTGAAGGTCATGATAAACTGCCCCGCCACCCGTTAAACGACGAACAACTTTAATATGATTTTTTTCGGCTATCGGAAGATTAACTTCTAAAAGAGTGTTTTGATTTATTCCGACTATAACCGACGGATCGTTTATCCAAATATAAACGTAATATCCACCCTTTTGCTTTAATAAGTATTCTTCACTTGCTAAATTAAAATATGCATCGTGAATATTTGAAGAAATAAACTTAAACTTTTCCATAACAGAAATTATTGTAATACAAAAAGGGACTTGAAGTCAAGTCCCTTTGTTGTGTTATTTCCCAAATACTTTATCTCTCTAAAGGCAGAGCCAAATTTAGACAAGGCATATAACTTCTAAATAAAGACATATTCGCCATATAGGCAAGGCTCACGACGATTTTTGGACTGAATAAACCTTTTGGTTATGAAGGTCAAAAATCAAAGTAGAAACGAAGCATATATGGATGAAGATGGCTTTATTTTAGACGCCCTTTTTAGCACGACGCAACATCTCAGCCGTAGAAGTATCAGTCTTTGAAACGTGATCTTTAAGCGGAAGCATCTTGTCGTTGATAAAGTCAATAATCCAACTTGCTTGTGGGAAGAATTCTTTATCAAATTCATACGGAGGAGTAATCCAGTTCTTTGC
>JAZLMT010000074.1:0-4295 GCA_045598745.1 Christensenellaceae bacterium | reverse complement strand
GTTTGCTGTGTGTTTGAAACTTCAGCAGATTCTTTAACAACTATTTCTTCTGTAACAACATTTTCCATATTTTGGATAACCTCCTGAAATTGTTCGTATGGCGTAGATGCTCCAAAAACAATTCCAACCTTTTTAAAATTTTTAATTTTTTTGTAATCAAAGGACAACGGATCTACGATTCTAAATACATTACTGTTAAACCCTAAACACAGGTCAAAAAGCTTTTGTGTGTTGTTACTTTTTGCCCCACCGATAACGATTGTTGAATCACACGTTTTAGAAAGCATTTCCGCTTCCTTCCTTCGCATGTTAGTAGTATAGCAAATTGTTTTGAAAATTTCAACTGATTTTATATCTTTTATAGTAATTTTTTTAATAAATTGTTCAAATTTTTCAGTAGAATAGGTTGTTTGAACTACAATACATATTTTTTCATCGGGTAATTCATTTACTTCTTGTGGGTTTTCCGTTATTAACGCTGAATTATCGCACCAACCGTTTATTCCGATAACTTCAGGGTGATCACTGCTTCCGACAATAACGATTTTATAATTTTGAAAATGGAATTTTGATACGATTTTATGTATATCTTCAACAAAAGGACACGTGCAATCAATAATGTTTGCCCCGCTTTTGTTTAGTAAATCAATATTATTTTTTGTTTCTCCGTGCGTCCTGATTAAAATATTATCGTTTTTATTAAACTTAAAATCATTAATTGAATTTATTGTTTTAATACCACGATCTTCTAAATTTTTTATTACAATATCGTTATGTATTAGTTCGCCTAAAATATAATTATTGTTTCCGTTAAGTTTATATGCTGTTTCAATAGCTCTTTTAACGCCAAAACAAAAACCACTATATTTCCCCTTAATTATTTCCATTTTTATTTCTCTTTTTTGCAATTATGTCAGACATAGATTGTTGCTGTTTAATCATATTTTCTCTAACGATTTGATTTAACTCATCAAGCTCGTTATCAGAAAGTTTTTTATCATAATATTCATCTAAATAAATCGGTTTTCCTATGACCATAATTGTTTTTCTGAATATTTTTGCCTTCTTAAGCATCATTATAGGAACAATCGGCGATTTTGTTTTTAATGCAAAAACAAGATATCCCCCTTTAAAATCCTGCAATTCGTTCGTTCCTGTTTTATTCCTTGTTCCTTCCGGGAAAATACAAATCTTATGGTCTGCTTTTAAATACTTCATAACGGTTAAAATAGACTGCATTTCCGGATTTTCCCTATCAATTGGAATAGCGCCAAAATCTTTAATTATTTTACTGATAAGTTTATTTTTAAATAACTCTTTTTTAGCAACAAACTTAATATCTTTATTATAGATTGAAGCAACAAAGCCACAATCAATTGCTCTAAAATGATTACAAATAAGTAAAGCTCTTCCTTCAGGAATATTTTCTTTACCATATTTTTTTGTTGGATAAACAGTTAAAAAGGCTTTTAGAATACTTCTACAAATAAAATTCATATTTAACCTACTTTATATAAGAATAAATTGTATTGACAACTTCATCAATAGTCATATTTGAAGTATCAAGTTCAATAGCATCGTCTGCCTTTTTTAGTGGTGAAAAATCACGGTGTTTATCATTGTAATCACGTTGTTCAATTTCTTTATATAATTCGTTATAATCAACGTTATGCCCTTTTTCTTTTAATTCCAAATATCTTCTGTTTGTTCTAACCTCTACACTTGCCGTAATATAAAATTTATAATCAGCATTTGGTAAAACATAAGAACCGATATCTCTGCCGTCCAAAACACAAGATATACTACTTGCAATTTTCCTTTGCATTTCAACCATTTTAAGTCTAACACATTTTAAACTTGAAACGTTTGAAGCAGCCATTGAAACATGAGGTTCTCTTATTTTTTCGGAAACGTCTTCTTTATCCAAAAAAGTTTTCTGCGTTCCGTTTATATATTTAATCTCTATATCAATATCGTCAATAAATGTTGAAATACCTTTTTCGTCAAAGGTATCAAAACCCATTTTTAAGGTTTTTAGAGCAACAGCCCTATACATTGCACCTGTATCAAGATATAAAATGTTAAGTTTATTTGATAAAAATTTTGCTATAGTGCTTTTACCGCTTCCAGATGGACCGTCTAAAGCGATTGCAATTTGTTTATCCATTATTCTTTCTCCTTAGTTTATATTATTACCGGCAACATATCCGGTTGAAAATGCCGTTTGAAGATTAAAGCCACCCGTTAAACAATCAACGTCTATTACTTCACCTGCAAAAAACAATCTTTTTATCTTTTTACTTTCCATTGTTTTTGGGTTTATTTCCTTAACGTCAACACCACCGGAAGTAACGATGGCTTCATCAAAACTTCTAATAGATTTCGGCTTAAAATTAAATTCTTTTAGCGTTATAATTAACCGTTCTCTTTCTTCTTTGGAAATTTCCGAACAAATCTTGCTTCTTTTAATTTGTGAACGAATTAAAACTTCTTTTATTAAACTTTGCGGTAAAAGCGAACGCATAACCGTTGCAATTTCTTTAACGTTATTCTCTATTAATTCCCTTTGAATTCTTTTATCTAAAACTTCATAAGTTAATGCTGGCTTAAAATCAATAGAAAAAACAAGATTATTCAAATCCATTTTGTTTATATATGAAGAAGCCGAAATTACCGTCGGACCACTTATACCAAAATGCGTAAATAAAAGCTCACCTTGTTCACTAAAAATGATTTTTTGACCGTTTTTTACTGTAAAATTAACATTTTTTAGAGATAAACCTTGAAGTTCTTTGTAGAAATCTTCTTTAACGTTAAAGCCAACCAAGGAAGGATAAAGTTTAGTCACGTTTAAGCCTAAAGCTTTTGCAAAAGCATATCCGTCGCCGGTGCTACCTGTAAGCGGATAAGATAATCCACCGGTGCAAATTATAACGTTCTCTGCAAAATATTTACTTTTATTGGTTATAACACCTTTAATTATATCGTTTTCACAAATTAAATTTAGAACTGTTTCGTTAAGTTTGATTTTAACACCTTGTTTTTCTATTTCTTTTTGCAAATACTTCGTAACGTCACTTGCTTTATCACTTTCGGGAAAAACTCTGTTTCCCCTTTCCGTTTTAAGTTTTAATCCTAAATTTTCAAAAAAATTTATTGTATCACTTGGTGAGAAAGCATTGATTGAACTATACATAAACTTTTTATTTGTAACAACGTTTTCTAAAAAATCAGTTATCTGGCAGTTGTTTGTTAAATTACACCTACCTTTACCCGTTATGTAAATTTTTTTACCTAATTTTTCATTTTTTTCAATAAGCGTAACGTCGTGATTGTTTTTTGATGCAAACAGTGCAGAAATCAATCCCGAAGCCCCACCACCGATAACTATAACTTTACTCATTTTTTTTCTTAAATTTTTTCTTTATAAATTTTTCTATTTTTTCGCCGTTTTTAATAATTAAAAAAGATATTAATATTGCTAAAGCAAATAAAACTATCCAAATAACAATTCCCCACCAAGTATCATAAGGAATCAAACTATTATTCATTGAATAAGCTGACGTAAATATTGATATAAGCCTTGTTATTATAATCATTATTATAAAAAACAATGGGCTTATCGTTGTTATACCACTAACAAAACATAAAATATCGTCTGGGAAAAAAGGAAATAAAAACATGAAAGTTAAAATAACTTTATCTTTTCCTTTAATCGTTTTTAATCCTTTATCTAAATTCTTTTTTCCAACAAGCCAACTTGCAACTTTATAGCCAAAAACTCTGCCGATAAAATATGCAACTATTGAACCCAAAATTATTCCTATTGAACTTAAAATGCCGGCAATAAACGGGCCAAATAATAAAACGCCTGCGCCAACAGTAATAAAAGCCGGTAACGGAATAACAACAACTTGCAAAAATTGAATTACAGTAAAGATAATCCAAGCACGGCTTCCGAATTTAGATATATATTCTCTAAACCCGTTTATTGATGAAAACTGTTCAAAAACCCCTTCTTTTTTAAGTATATAAAACAAAATAAAAAACAAAGAGATAATTGATATTATTATTAAAAACAGTTTATAAACAAACTCTTTTTTTGTTCTGAAAAATATAACCGAAATAATTGTTAAAGCCGAAATTATTATAAAAACAACAATTTTACATAAGGTTTTATTACCAAAAAAGAAGCCAGAATTAAAAAGTGCTAAATATAAAAAAGAAAAAGTTACCGATAAAACCCCTAAAAGTGTTAAACACGATATAACCAAAAATTCTTTTAGAATTTGTTT
>JAZLMT010000073.1:0-15680 GCA_045598745.1 Christensenellaceae bacterium | reverse complement strand
ATCAAACCTTGTCATTCAGAGGCAACGTTGTTGCCGTGGAATCTCTAAAAGCATGAGATTCTTCGTTTGCCCGTTATAAAGGCTCATCTCAGAATGACAGGTATATATATTTATACCTATAAAAAGTTTCCCCTTAAAGATTAAGGGGGTAGGGGTTTTGAGGAGTTTGTGAAAGGGGTTAGGTTAAGGGATAGGGGTAAAACGACTTCGGAAAAGAGTTTACCCCTGTCCCTTATTATTAAAAACTTTTGCTTTCTTTTATAAAAAGAGATTCTTCGTTTGCCCATTATATAAGTCCGTCTCAGAATGACAAGTATAATTAAAGATACGCTCGTAACAAACGTAAAGTCAGTATGACAAGTATAAATTTATACCTTAAAAATCCCCTCTCAAAGATTGAGAGGGACAGGAAGAGTTGAAAAGCGTCTTATTCCCTTCCCCTTAAAGATTAAGGGGGTAGGGGTTTTGAGGAGTTTGTGAAAAGGGTTAGGTTAAGGGATAGGGGTAAAACGACTTCGGAAAAGAGTTTACCCCTGTCCCTTTTTATTAAAAACTTTTGTTTTCTTTTATTAAAAGAGATTCTTCGCTTGCCCGTTATATAAGCCCGTCTCAGAATGACATAAATATCAAACCTTGTCATTCAGAGGCAACGTTGTTGCCGTGGAATCTCTAAAAACATGAGATTCCGTGCTTGCCCGTTATATAAGCCTGTCTCAGAATGACAAGTATAATTAAAGATACACTCGTAACTAACGTAAACTCGGTATGACAAGAAAGATTCTTTTATACATTTTCTAATCAGAAAAGTTATATTACCCACTCACCATTACGGAAAACTTCAATTCTTTTTCCATCAAAAGTGATACCTGTAACGGTTAAGTCATCAGTTCCGATCATAAAGTCTACGTGGTCAATAGAGTCGTTAACGCCACGATTTTTTAATTCTTGTTTTGTCATTTGAGAGCCGTTATTGATAGTTGTAGGGTATGCTTTACCTATTGCTAAATGGCAACTTGCATTTTCGTCAAATAACGTATTATAGAATAAAATTTTAGATTGTGCGATAGGAGAGTTCTTACCGATTAAAGCAACTTCGCCAAGGCGTTTTGTTCCTTCATCCGTTTCTATAAGTTGCTTTAGTGCATCGTATCCAACTTTAGCAGAAAAATCAACGATTTTGCCCTTTTTAAAAGTTATAGAAAATTTATCAATAACTTTTCCGTTATTGACCAGTGGAAGTGCGGAATATAACACTCCGTCCGTTTTTAAATTGTGTGGGCAAGTGAACACTTCTTCGGTAGGCATATTTGCGACGAAAGGCACTTTATCAAAGGCTTCTTCCTTTGCGGAAAGCCATTTATGTCCTATTGCTAAACCAACCTTTAAATTTGTTCCCAAAGAGTTTTTATATTCCAAATATTCAAAATTACATTTATTCAAAAACTCTGCTCTTTTATCTAAAGTAGCGATATGGTTTTCCCACTCTTTAACGGGGTTATCTTTATCAAGGCGCATAGTTTTAATAATTGCCGAAAGCAATTTTTCCTGTGCGTTTTCTTTTCCTTGGAAAACTTGTTCTGCCCACTCTTTAGTAGGATAGGAAACAACGCACCAGCGAATTTTATTGACCATAACCGCATCGGAAAACTTTTTCATTTTTATTCCTTTTGCTTTGGCGTATGCGGAAAGTTTCGTTTCGTCGCAGTCCGAGAAGGCACTTGGATTTTCGCTTGAAATTGCAACGTAGCAAAAATTATTATCTAATAAATAATTCTTTTTATCAACGAGCCATTTAGGAATATCTGTAAGCGTTTCGGTTTTGGCGTTTAGAAAGTTAAGCCTATCAATTTTTTCGTCTTCCCAAGTTACGTGCACTATTTTTGCGCCCAGAGAATATGCTTCTTTAGTGAACGCTTCGGCAAGAAAGGGAAGTTCAACGGGGCAAATAAGTTCAAGCCCTTGACCTTTTTGAAGGTTAACGCCTATTTTGAGTGTGATTTTTGCATAATTTGATAACAGTTTTTCGTCCATAATAAACCTCTGAAAAATATTGTATAATCGTTGGGCGATTAAGTCAAGAAAGAATTTCGTCATTTTATATATTATTTTGATATTTTATTGCATTTAAAAAATATAATGCACTTGTTTTTATATTTTTATTGTGGTATAATTTAAATATAAGGAGATACAATTATGAATAATAAATATAAAGGAACGAAAACAGAACAAAATTTACACGCCGCTTTCAGCGGTGAATCACAAGCAAGAAATAAATACACCTATTTTGCTTCGGTTGCCAAAAAGGAAGGATACGAACAAATTTCCGCACTGTTTTTAAAGACGGCAGAAAACGAAAAGGAACATGCTAAATTATGGTTTAAGGAGCTTTCCGGTATAGGAGACACGGCGCAAAACTTACTTAATGCAGCAGACGGCGAAAATTATGAGTGGACAGATATGTATGAAGGGTTTGCTAAAGACGCAGAAGCAGAAGGATTCACCGAACTTGCTAAAAAATTCAGATTAGTTGCTCAAATAGAAAAAAATCACGAAGAAAGATATCGTGCGCTATTAAAGAATATAGAAACCAAAAAGGTTTTTGAAAAGAGCGAGGTTAAGGTTTGGGAATGCCGTAACTGCGGGCATATTATCGTTGGAAAGAAAGCACCGGAAGTTTGCCCAACGTGCAATCATCCACAAAGTTATTTTGAAGTTTCAGAAAAGAATTATTAAAAAAAGCCGATTATTCGGCTTTTTTCTTTTATACTATTTTTTTGATTGCTAAAAGTTCTTTTGTTTTTCCGTCCATAAGCATTGCTTTTAAGTTTTTATCTTTATCGGTAATGCCTATGTAGTAATAATTTTTTCCGTTTCGTTCAACCAACCTTATTGTTAAAGTAGCATTAAAAGTTCCGTCTAAAATAAGTGAATCAATATAGGTTTTTTGTTCTACGTAAAGGGAAGATAAAGCTTCTTCTATAGAAACCGTATCCGTTGCTTTTAGAGATTTTAGCGTTAACGTTTCTTTTTCGGAAGACTTTATAACCGTAATATCTAAAGTATTGCTTTCAAGTTTTTCTATGTTAAAAGAGATTGATAAAACTGATTTCGTCGGGTTATACGAGAACGTGCCGTTATACTCTTTACTACCTAAAATAAAATTTACAGAATAACTGGTTTCATCGGGTATAATATTTGTTAACATAAACGAAATAAAATATTGTTTATTTCCGCTTTTTACGGTATAGCCGTAGTAAGATTTAACGTTATAGTTTTCGCTTTCGCCCAACAAAATATCTTCTCTTGCTTCGCTTACGTAATCGGCAAGGCAAAATTCATTTTTACAAGAAAATAAAAACAAAGGGAAAGATAATAAAAACATAAAAATCAAAACAGATATTTTTTTCATAACACACCTAAACACTACTATATATTCGGTTAATTAAAAAATAATAACTGCTTTTAAAAATAAATTATAAAAACCATTGATTTTTTGTTAATTTTTTGATAAAATAGTAAAAATTATTTATTAGGAGATTAAATGCGTAAATTAGTGCTAAAAACAGTATTTATAACTCTTGCGGTTATAATAGCAATCGCTGGTATATTATTTGGTGCATTTGCTATTTTTTCGCCTAAAATAATTGGGGAAAAGGCTGATAAGGTTGCAAGTTATAAAGTTGCTTGCTGGGCTTATGCAAAGCAGTATGATAAAGATAAAGACAAAGAGGCTTTTTTAGACGTTAATTATATCTATAAAAAATACGCCGTATCTTTGATAGAAGACGGGAAGTTCGTTAAAGCAACGGATATAACCGTTTCGGCTTTAGAAGATAAATATCTTTATTCTTCCGATATAGAACTTATTAAATACGAACTTGAGAAGGCAATGAATAAGAAAGGGCAAACGGAAGAAAATAAAAAAGAAATAAAAAATTGTATAGAAAAATTAAATAAAGTTATGTAAAAAAACGAAGGAGAAAAAATGGGCAAAATTGTTAAAGAAGGTTTTACGTTTGATGACGTGTTGTTGATTCCACAAGCAAGTGAAGTTACGCCGAATTTGGTAGACTTAAGCACACACTTAACTAAAGATATTAAACTTAATATCCCGCTTATGAGTGCCGCTATGGATACCGTAACAGAAAACAGGCTTGCTATTGCAATTGCAAGAGAAGGCGGAATGGGTATTATCCACAAGAATATGTCAATTGAAGAACAAGCGCTTCAAGTAGATAAGGTTAAGAGAAGTGAACACGGCGTTATAACCGATCCGTTCTTCTTGGCACCGGAAAACGCTGTTAAAGATGCGATTGCTCTTATGGAAAGATACCGTATCAGTGGTGTTCCTATTGCTAAAAACGGTAAACTTGTCGGTATATTAACAAACAGAGATTTGAAGTTTGAAGATAACTACGATCAACCTATTGATAATATAATGACAAAAGAAAACCTTATCACTGCTCCTGTCGGGACTTCGCTTGACGAGGCAAAGAGAATTTTAGGGAAACACCGTATAGAAAAATTGCCTATAGTTGATAGCGAAGGTAATCTTAAAGGTCTTATAACGATAAAGGATATAGAAAAGGCTATTCAATATCCTAATTCTGCAAGAGATAAAAACGGTAGGCTTTTGGTTGGTGCTGCCGTTGGCGTTACAGGTAACACAATGGAACGAGTTGCTGCTTTAGTTGACGCTAAAGTTGATATCATCACGGTTGATACGGCTCACGGCCACAGCAAAGGCGTTCTTGATATGATAGATAAAATTAAGGCAAAATATCCTAAACTTCCTATTATTGCAGGTAACATTGCTACGGCTGACGGAACGGAAGCACTTATTGATGCCGGGGCAGACGTTGTTAAAGTAGGTATCGGGCCAGGTTCAATTTGCACGACAAGAGTCGTTGCAGGTATCGGTATGCCACAACTAACTGCCGTAATGGACTGTGCTGAAAGAGCAGAAAAGTTCAAAAAGCGTATTATTGCAGACGGCGGTATTAAATATAGCGGTGATATCACCAAGGCTTTAGGCGGTGGCGCATCTGCAGTTATGATCGGTAGTTTGTTTGCGGGAACTCTTGAGTCTCCCGGTGAAATTGAAATATATCAAGGTAGAAGCTTTAAGGTTTATCGTGGTATGGGTTCACTTTCCGCTATGGCTTGCGGAAGCAAGGATAGATATTTCCAAGAAGGTGCTAAAAAGTTGGTTCCTGAAGGGGTAGAAGGTCGTGTTCCTTTCCGTGGTCAACTTTCGGAAATAATATTCCAAATGTGTGGTGGTATCCGTGCAGGCATGGGATATTGCGGTATGAAAACGGTTGAAGATTTAAGAAAGAACGCTCAATTCGTTAAGATAACGAACGCAACCTTGATTGAAAGTCACCCACACGATATTTCAATAACGAAGGAAGCACCGAACTATTCTCAAAGAGTTTAATTAAAAAATATTAAAAGGAAAGGCTGGAATTTTTTCAGCCTTTTGGTTTTTTATGGATTGGATACATGATCAAAAATCCGCAGGTATAGGATATACGATATTCTTTATCGTGTTCGTATTGCTGTCTTTTATAGGACAATCAATTCTGTCTTTCTTTTACGGGGCAGATTCTTTTGCTTATAAATTTATTTGCGGGTTTTTTTCTTGTGTATCGCTTGTTGCCGTTTGTATTTTGTTTTCGGTAAAAAGAAAACAAAAGTTTATTAAAACGGTTTCAATAAATAAATTTAATCCCGTTTTTATTGTATTTTCGTTACTGCTACTATTCGGCATGTATTTCGGGTTGGGGCTTGTCAATACATACGTTAGTGATTTTATTGAAAGTATAGGCCTTAATATTATCAATACTGAAATTGAAATGTCTAACGCTTGGCAGTATTTAGGATTCGTTTTGGTATTGGCGTTACTTCCTGCTGTCACTGAAGAAATGTTTTTTAGGGGCTTTATGTTATCTTCACTAAAGAAATGCTCGCCGATTATTTCAATGGTGTTCGTTGCCTTATGTTTTTCACTTTATCACGGAAATGTTTCCCAGTTGATTTATCAATTTATTTTTGGATTATTCATGTGCGGTTTAGCATATTTTTCAGGTAGCGTTTTTCCTTGTATTATTGCGCATTTTTTAAATAACTTTATAATCTTAACAATATTATATTTCGGTTGGAATATAGATTATTTAAATTACAATATCGTTTTAATCGTATCGGGTATCGTAGCTTTAGTGGCATTGTTTGTATTAGCACTTTTAAAAGTAAAAAAGGAAAATAAAGATAAAAAATACGAAAGTATAAAAGATGCATATATATTTGCTTTAATGGGCATAGTGCTAAACGGCTTAATGGTTATATTGAATTTGGTGATGTGATGATAAAAGTTAATTTGGTTTGCGTCGGTAAGGTTAAAGAAAAATATTTTTCAGAAGGAATAAGCGAATATACTAAAAGGCTGTCTAGATTTTGCGATTTTTCTATAATAGAAGTTAACGAAGAAAACTATCAAAAAGTAAACGAATCTTTGATTCAAGAGATAAAGGAAATTGAAGGCGAAAGGATAGCCCCGTTTTTAAAAGGAAAGATTTATTGTTTGGCAATAGAAGGCAAAAAACTTTCAAGTGAAAGTTTTGCAAGCGAAATAAAAAGCCGTATTGATTTAGGGGACGGGGTTTTGACTTTCGTTATCGGTGGCTCATACGGAATAAGCGATAATATTAAAAAGAAGGCAAACCTTATTTCTTTTTCGGTTATGACTTTTCCGCATACTCTTTTTAGGCTTATGTTTACCGAACAGTTATACCGTGCTTTTACGATAATATCAGGTAGCAACTATCATAAATAATTCATACTTTATAGTATGGATATTCTTGAAAAACTGAATAAGTATTATAAAGATTTTAGTGGTGAAAAAGGATATATAGGTTTAACCGAAAAGGGTAAACTTATTCCTTTTTTTAAGGTTAAAAAAACAGATTATCCTATCGTTATCGTTACCTATTCTATTCACGCAAGAGAGTATATCACAACCTATCTTGCGCTTTTGCAGATAGAAGATTTTATAAAACAAGGTAAAAAGGGAACGATATATTTTATTCCCGCAGTTAACCTTGACGGAATAGAGATTGCATTAAAAGAAAATCCGCTATATAAAGCAAACTTCAGAAAAGTTGACTTAAACGTCAATTTTGATGCAAAATGGGGAAGCGGAAAACAAAACGTAAAAATTCCGAATAGTGAAAATTATATAGGTGAAAAGCCGTTTTCCGAAAGTGAAAGCAGGGCTTTAAGAGATTTCACTCTCCTAGTTAACCCAAATATAACGTTAAGCTATCACTCTAAAGGTGAAGAAATATATTGGTTTTTTTATCAAGATAAAAAGTTTATAGATAGAGATTATAAAATAGCAAAGTGCTTAAAGAAGACCACGCATTATAAAATAAAAACGTTATTTGACAGCGCAGGCGGATATAAAGATTGGTGTATAGAAAAATTAAAAATACCGTCTTTTACGATAGAAGTAGGTAGCGATAAACTTTCTCACCCCATAGGTGAAGAAAACATAAAAAAGATATATAAAAAAAACAGAAAAGTTATAAAGGTTTTAACTAATAGCAGATGGATATAAAATATATGGAATTGGCACTAAAAGAAGCAAAAAAATCTTTTAGTGAAGACGAAGTGCCTATCGGTGCCGTTATAGTTAAGGACGGACAGGTTGTTTCCAAAGCCCACAACAAAATGGAAAACAAGCAACTCGCAACGGCGCACGCAGAGATTTTGGCAATAGAAAAAGCAGAAAAAAAACTTTCTTCTTGGAGACTTGACGATTGTGAAATGTATGTTACTTTAGAGCCTTGCCCTATGTGTGCGGGGGCGATTGTCAACGCAAGGATAAAAAAGGTTTATTTTGGTGCGTTTGAAAGAAAAAGCGGGTCGGCAGAAAGCAAGTTTAATATACTTTCAAATAGCGGTTTAAACCATAAAACGGAATATTTGGGCGGGGTAATGGAAGAAGATTGTTCCAACCTTATAAAAAGTTATTTTAGGGGCAAAAGAAAAATATAAAACCATTGACTTAAGACTGTAAAAGTAGTAAAATAAAAATATCAAAAGTACTTATTGTACATAAAGTTACAAAAGGAGAAAAATTATGATTACACACGGCAACACTATTGAACTACTCGCAGGTAATTCAAATCTTCCTTTAGCAGAAGCTATCGCAAAAGAATTGAATCTTACCGTAACGAATGCAGAAGTTGGAAAGTTTTCCGACGGGGAAATCAGCATAACGCTTCCAAACACCGTTAGAGGTAGAGACGTATTTATTATTCAATCAACGTCTGCCCCTGTAAACGACAATCTTATGGAACTTTTAATCATGATTGATGCTTGTAAGAGAGCATCAGCAGGAAGAATCACGGCTGTTATGCCATATTTCGGATATGCAAGGCAAGATAGAAAGGCTCGCCCTAGAGATCCTATCACAGCAAAGTTAGTTGCCGATATTTTAACTACAGCAGGTGCAAACAGAGTTTTGACAATGGACTTACATGCTGCACAAATTCAAGGCTTTTTTGAAATCCCTGTTGATCACCTTTACGGTGCACCCCTTCTTGCTAAATACTTCAAGAGCAGAATGGATGAAAACTGGGTAGTCGTTTCACCGGACGTTGGTAGTGTTAGCAGAGCAAGAAACTTCGCTTCAAGAGTTGACGCATCACTTGCTATCGTTGATAAGCGTCGTCCTAAAGCAAACGCTATTGAAGTTATGAACCTTATCGGAGACGTTAAGGGTAAGACGTGTTTGTTGGTTGACGATATGATTGATACTGCAGGAACAATTTGTCAAGGTGCCGAAGCACTCGTTAAAAACGGTGCTAAAGAAGTTTATGCTTGTTGCACACACGGCGTTCTTTCCGGTCCTGCACTTGATAGAATCAATGCTTCACCTATTAAGGAATTGGCTGTTCTTGATACAATCAATATGCCGGAAGAAGTTAAGAATAATCCAAAGATAAAGATTCTTTCAACAGCAAAACTTATTGCAAGGGCAATCACAACGGTTTACAGTGATTCATCACTCTCTGCAATTTACGAAGAATAATTTAAGGAAGAATTTAGAGCCGTTTATCATTAAACGGCTCTTTTATAACTAAAAAGTAAAATGAAACTTATTGTTGGTTTGGGTAATCCCGAAAAAAAATATTTCAACACTTTTCATAATTTAGGATTTATGTGCGTTGATAAAATAGCAGAGAAGTTGGGTGTGGAGTTTTCTAAAGGAAAATGCCGTGCCTTAATTTCCGAAACGAAAGTAAACGGCGAAAAGGTGATTTTAGCTAAACCTTTAACGTATATGAATTTAAGCGGTGAAAGCGTTAGGGAACTTTTGGGATTTTATAAAGTTGATATTAAAGATTTAGCCGTTTTATACGACGATTTGGATTTACCGAAGGGCACTGTTAGAATTCGTGACAGCGGTTCCGGTGGCACGCATAACGGTATGAGAAACATTATTAAAGAAATAGGGAGAGAGGATTTCTTTAGAGTAAGGGTTGGCTTTAAGCAAGCGGAAACCGAACACCCGATTCCTATTATTGACTACGTTTTATCTACCATAAAAAAGGAAGAGCAAGAAATATTTGATTCGTCAATAGATAAAGCGTCTAATGCGGGAATAGATTTTATTCACGGTGAAGATATACAAAAGATAATGCAAAAATATAGTGGCTAAACTTCAACTTGTTATTTATGCTTTATGATATACAAAAACTTAATAGTGGGGTAAATTCCGTAACGGAATTTATTGATTGCATCCGTCAAGGTGAAAACTTGGCGGTTTTTGGCGTTAACGAAAGCTTCAAAAATTACCTTGTTTCTAAAATTGATAAAAAGGTTTTATTTATCGTTAAAGATTTATTGACGGCAAAAAACTATCAAAATTTACTCAACGAAATGTGCAATAAAAACGTTGTGCTTTTGCCGGCTAAAGACGAAGTGTTAGTGCCTTCCATGGCATTTTCAAAGGACACTTATTACGAAAGAGTAGTTGCGCTTTCAAAGCTAAACAAAGCAGATATTTTTATCACGACTTCAGAAAGCGTTTTACAACCTTGTGTGAGCGTTATAGAAGATGTTACGCTTAAAAAAGGGCAGAGTATAGCAATAGAAAGTTTAATAGAAAAACTTGTTGAACTCGGCTATACGAGATGTGAAAGCGTAGAAAGTAAGGGCTATTTTTCTATCCGTGGGGATATAGTAGACGTGTTTCCTATTTCCTTTGCTATTCCCGTTAAACTTGATTTCTTTGGCGACGAGATAGAGAACATCAAAGAATACGATATAGAATCAAGAAAGGTTTTATCTTATAGAAACGAAATAAAAATTTCTTCATCAAAAGAAGGAACGTTATCAAATGAAGAAAAGAATAAAATAAAAGCATATTTAGAGCAAGAAGTAAAATCAAGCGGAAAAGACGAAAGGGATAGATTAAAGTGCCTTTTAGACGATTTTATTACGGCTGTTGAAAAGGAAGACGACGGGTATTTATCAATCTATTCTTTTTTATCCGTTAACAGCAAATCAATTTTTGATATTATTGATAAAGATACAGTTATCGTGCTTGACGAAGCAAAGCGAATTAACGAAATATGCTTACTGTATGAACAAGAGTTTTTAGAGAGATTTAAATCACTCCTTAAAGACGGTGCAGTTTCCGCTTTAATGAAAAACGCTTTATTCAGTGTGGACTATTTTAGAGATGCACTTCAAAAATTTACCCTTGTTGCCCTTCAAACTTTAAGCACGTCTAATCCGTTTTTCAATCCGCAAAAAACAATCAATCCGCAGGTTAGCGGAACGGTAAATTACAGGTTGGATTTTAAAGAAATTTTCAACGACGTTAATGCTTGGATGAAAACGGGATATTCCGTTTTACTTTATACCGGAGATAAAAAGAGAGCGGAAAATTTATCGTTTGAACTTTCCGGCCACGGAATTGCGTCTATTATAGACAGTGAGTTTTCGCACGGGGTAAATATATATTCATCTTCACTTGACAGCGGGTTTATTTTTCACGAAGAAAAAGTTGCCGTTATAGGCAGTGGCAATCTTTACGGAAAGCCTACCGAAAAGAAAAAGGTTAAATTAAAGAAGCAGGCGTTTTTCTCTGCACCGGAAACGGGCGATTATGCCGTTCACGAAATTCACGGTATAGGTAGAGTTTTAGGCAGTAAAAAAATAACTTCAACGGAAGGCACAAAAGATTACGTTGCCGTTGAATACTATGGTGGAGATATTCTATACGTTCCTGTAGAACAGATGGATATTTTAACAAGGTATTTGGGGGCGGAACAAAAACCGAAACTATCAAAAATCGGGGGCAAAGATTTTGAATATATCAAGCAAAAGGTTAGAGACAGTATTAAGAAGATGTCTTTTGACCTTAAAAAACTTTATGAAGAAAGAAATGCGCTTTCCGGTTTTGCTTTTAAAGAAGATAAAGAATTACAACAAGTTTTCATATCAAACTTTCCTTTTGAAGACACTGCCGACCAAATAACCGCAACGAAAGAAATTGAAGAAGATATGTCTTCCCCTAAAGTTATGGATAGGCTTATTTGCGGAGACGTTGGTTTTGGCAAAACGGAAGTTGCTTTCCGTGGTGCTTTCCGTGCAATAGTTAACGGAAAACAAGTAGCCATGCTTGCGCCTACTACGATACTTACCGAACAGCATTATCATACGGCGCTGGAAAGATTTAAGGGGTTTGGAATAAATATTGCGGTTATAAACAGATTCAAAACGCCGAAAGAACAAAAAGAAATAATAGAAAAATTAAAGCAAGGTAAAATTGATTTTATTATCGGCACCCACAGACTTTTGGGTAAAGATATAGCCTTCTATGATTTAGGGCTACTTATCTTAGACGAAGAACAAAGGTTCGGTGTTGAACATAAAGAAAAGATAAAGTTACTTAAGAAAAACGTTGATACGTTAACGCTTTCGGCAACGCCTATACCTAGAACTTTACACATGGCGCTATCGGGTATACGTTCTATTTCAACGATAAATACTCCGCCTAAAAAACGTTTGCCTGTTCAAACTTATATCACCGAAGAAACGGACACGTTGATTAAGGATGCCGTCTTAAAAGAAGTAAACCGTGGCGGTCAAGTTTTTATTTTATATAATAGGGTGGAAAGCATTTTATCTTTTGCAAAACATATCAGTGATTTACTTCCTACGGTCAGAATTGTTGTTGCTCACGGGCAAATGGAAGAAAGGACTATGGAAAAAAACGTTATGGATTTCTATAACGGTGAAAAAGACCTTTTGATTTCTACAACGATTATAGAAAACGGGATAGACCTTCCTAAAGCCAACACGCTTATTGTTATTGACGCCGATAAGTTGGGGTTATCAACACTCTATCAATTAAAAGGTAGAGTCGGTAGGTCGGATAGACTTGCTTACGCATATTTTACATTTAAAAAGGAAAAAATCTTAACGCAAACCGCCTATGAAAGATTAAACGCAATTATAGAGTTCACCGAAATGGGTAGCGGAATAAAAATTGCCATGCGTGATTTGGAAATCAGGGGTGCGGGAAACGTTTTGGGCGTTGAACAGCACGGCCACATGGATAAAATAGGCTACGAACTCTATTCAAAACTGTTAAAGGAAGAATTAACGGGCGAAACGAAAATCGTTCCGGAGCTGGATATAAGGGTTACTGCGTATATACCGGACGATTATATTGAAAGCAATTCCGCACGTATGGACATGTATAAGGAAATCGCAGAATTAACGTCAATAAAAGAAGAAAAAGAACTTTTAGAAGTATTAAAAGAAAACTACGGTGAAATTCCAGAAGAAACCATTGTTTTAATTGATATTGCACTGGTTAAAAGGCTTGCCGAAGAATTTAACGTTTCAAAAGTAGACGTCAAAAACGACGAGCAATGTTTTGTATTTGAAAACTTTAAGGATTTCGGGAACGAAAAGTTACAGAGAGCAACGGAACAATTCTCCGAATCCGTATATATTTCCATGGCGGGAAAACCCACGTTAAACTTTAGAAGGAACGGAAAAACCAATATAGAAATACTTAAGGTTATGAAGGATTTTTTGATTTTTGCGGTAAATAATTAAAAAAAACAAAATATAGAAGTTTAAAATCAAAAAAACTATTGCAATTTACAAAAAAATGTTTTATACTATTAAAGTATAAATTATAGTAGTATTATTATGCGTATTCTCGCATAACGTTTTTTGGAGAAAATATATGAAAAAGAGACTTTTAACAATCATATCTTTAATAATCGCTATTTGCGCTTCAGTTTTTGCTCTTACCGGTTGCGATCTTGTTACGACGGACACCGAAAGAGATATGGAACAAGTTGTTGCCACTGTTAATATCGGTGGTTATTATAAAGGTCAAACAGAAGAAGTTAAAAAGAAAGATATGATTATTGCATATATGAACTATGGATATTATTACACGCAAACCGGCGAATATACTCCGTCTCAAGTTTTTGAATCTATTTTAGATAATCTTATCAACGAAAGAGTTTTGGTTCAAACTGCAAAAGTTGCAATAATGAAGGATGAAAATTTATCCATAACAGATTGGTCTGCCGAAAGTTTTGTCGGCAAAGATACCGAAGATTATTTTGAAGCTCAATATAATGCTGTTTCTTCAATAAAGAGTTTGGTTGAATCAAGAAAAGAAACTGTAGAAAAGAAACAAGATACTATTGATTCCGGAGACAGAACGGTTCCAACCGATGCTAAAGCATATACCGAAAAATTAACCTATAATAAAGACCTTGTTGATAAAGTTATTGGTGAAGTTAAAGATTTTTCCGATCAAGAACAAATGATTGCTTATAACAAAGTAGTTAAACTTTTAGAAGTTAATTCACTTGTTGGCGACATTAAAGATAACGATTTATTCACAACGTATTATTATCAATATCTTTTAGATTCTTGCTATGAAGCAAAGATTGTTGAAAAGTATGAAAAGATTCTTTTGAAAGATAAAAATATAAACAATATTTCTTATGAAGTTTTAGTTAGCGTATTTAACGATTTATACGATTCACAAGTTAAGTTGTATGAAAAGGACGATGCAGGATATAAAGACGCTTTAGGAAAGGCAACAAAAACCGCACCTATTTTATATGCTAAAGAAGATGATAGTTTCGGATACGTTTGGAACCTTTTAATCGGTGCAACAGAAGAACAAACCGATAAAATCGGCAAGATTGATAAAACGAATAAGACAGACGAAGCTATTCAAGAAGAAAGAGAAAATATATTAATAAACGATATCATTATGAAAGACCAACGTTCAAGTTGGGTTTATAACGGATACGATGCTATCTTTAACGTAGATGAAGACGGCGTTGGAACACTTGCTTTCGTAAACGATTATTCTTTTGTAAACAACAATAATTATGAAAACATTGATGATATGTTCACTTTCCAAGGCACAATTAAGTGGTTAAA
Organism: Christensenellaceae bacterium; assembly: GCA_045598745.1. GTDB lineage: Bacteria > Bacillota > Clostridia > Christensenellales > Borkfalkiaceae > UBA1259. The sequence goes on along the minus strand of JAZLMT010000073.1, from coordinate 1,175 downwards.
TATGGGAGAATACAAACAACGAGTTGAAAAGAATGAGAAAGACGGAAAGTTCGTTATTAAATATTATGACGGCAAAGGTAACGTTGATGAAACTTATGAGCCTGAATTATCAGTCGTAAAGGTTGATGAAGTTAAGGGTAAAGATGCTATTATAGATAAAATCGAAAAATTTGTAGACGGTTATTCCGGAAATAAAGACGATATGATTAAAGAACTTATCTTTGCTTTCTCAACAGATCCGGGCTCTTTAACTTCATATAACGGATACGTTATTAAGATAGGAGATAAAAATACTACTTACGTTCCAGAATTCCAAAGAGACGGCGAGAAAGTTTTAGATAAAGAAGAAGGCTCTTTAATTGTTTCAACAACCGACTACGGTTATCACTTTATGTTCAATAACGGCATGGCTAAAAAATACGAAACTTTAGATGCTTACTGTAAAGCCGTTGACGGAATTGATAACGTTAAAACGTTCTGCAACGATATGATTGCAAATTGGGTGAGTGTTGATGATGACGTTAAGAAGACTTACATTTATTCGTTTGCAAATACTTATTTAGAGAATATTCTTTCAACCTATGAAACAGAAATTCAAAGAACAATAACGAGTGATAAAGATAAAGTTGTTAAATTTGAATCAAGATATGCAGATCTTTTAGGTGAATAAAAAAATAAAAAAATAAGGATTGGGCAAAACAAAATTTTGTTTTGCCCATTTTTTTCAAATGATATTATACTTTGATACCGAAACAACCGGATTATATCCCGGAAATATTTGTGAGCTTTCCTACGTTATGCAAGACGGAAAAGGCGTTAAAGCAAAAAATTTTTTCTTTACCGTTGATTTCGTAGAATTTTCTGCATATTCCGTGCACGGCTTTTCGGTGGAGATTTTAAGAGAACTCTCTAACGGAAAAAGGTTCTCTGACCATTTTGACGAAATAAAAGAAGATTTTGATAGGGCAGATATAATAATTGCACACAATATTTCTTTTGACTTTATGTTTTTAAGGGCAGAGTTTGAAAATTTGGGGCAAGAATTTTTATATGATAAGTATTTTTGCTCTATGAAAAATTCGGTAGAGTTTTGTCGCCTTCCAAGATCAAGGGGTATGGGATATAAATATCCTAAATTATCGGAACTATGCGAAATCCTTGAAATTGACGATATG
>JAZLMT010000072.1:0-7144 GCA_045598745.1 Christensenellaceae bacterium | reverse complement strand
ATGCTTGCATCGTAAACTGCAAAGTCCGGAGAAATATTATCCTTATATTGTGCTTTCAAATCTGAAATCATAGCGTCAAACTTTTCACCGTAAGCTTCTGCAACGTAACTAGGGCTTGACGCCTCTGCTTCACCTTGGAACCACATAAATCCGGCAATTTGCGGTGTGTATCCGAGTTTTTCTATTTCAACAAAGGCACTATCAATATTATCAATCATTTTGTTATATAGCCAACCGACTTCTTTTACTCCGTCATAACTACTGAAATATACCGGGTCAGGTGCAGACGGACTCTTGAAATCAAAATCCAAAGATAAACCGCCGACAGCCGTTTTAACTATATAAATGTTTTCGTCTGGATATGCTTCGCTCAATCTTTCCGCAATAGGAAGTTCCGGCCCAAACGTTCCCTGAATATCTGTTGATGCAACAGTATAATCAAGCCTTACTTTTTGGAAACTTTTATATTCGTGACCGTGTGAATAACCGCTCATGAAAACGTTATCAAACCCTTTTGCAAGTTTTTGATAATAAGAATCAGGCGTGGTTATTTGAAGGTTATACGTTCTTCCAACACCTGCAGCGTTTGATTGACCGGCTAAAATAATAACCTTGGCATTTTTCTTTGTGGTGTCTTTATAGATAAAATTCAAGGTTTCATTTTTGCTAACTACGAATTCTGAAATTTGTTCAAAGTTTTCGTTAACGACTTTTAATGAATATCCTTCCTTTTCATAGTCGGCAAAATCAAGTGTTTCGCCAACGTTTAATCTGATAATTTCATCTTCTTTAGTTATACCACTATAATGAATAACTATTTCTTTTGTATCATCATTTTGACCAAAAGCAGTTTTATTACTGTTTAGCGACAAACAAATTGCACTAAATCCCAACAAAACCAAAACGGATAAAAATAGAGCAGTAACTTTCTTTAACGTTTTCATATTATTTATCCTCCTTTCTCTTTTTCAACGCAATAACGCTGATTGCACCAAGTAATGCAAAAGGAACTAAAATACCTACGGTATCAATACCGCCGAAACATCCTGCCTTCTTTTCTTTATCTGTATTTCCTTCATCCTTTTTCGTTCCCTTTGGAACAACTACTTCTTTTGTTTGATAACCAAAATACGCATTACTAAAGTTTACCTTGTATTTATACTTTCCGTCTTCTGTTTCGGTAGGCTCTTTAATTACCGTGCATTTTGCTTCAACTGTTTCCCTTATCGTTTCACCGCAATATTTACAAGTTGCTACACCCGTGCAAGAATAGCCGTCTTCCGTTTCTTCCCAAATATATTCTGCATTTTCAAAGACGTGTGCCGACGTAGGCGTTGATATATCTGCCAAAGTAGTTTTACCTAAACTATCACCGAAAAAAATACCTTCATAGTATTTTGAAGTCCAATATTCAACTTGACCTTTTGTTACACAAGTAGATTTAACGGCTTCGTGATGCGTAAATTCTATTTTATACGTTACCTTAATTTCAATATCTTTATCAACTGTAACGTTTTCTACTTTTTTACCGTTAACAGACATTGAAACGGTGGTTTCGTCTTCAATAAAGCTATCCTTTGAAATAACAACGTTTTTAGAAACTCTATAACTTTCGTTCGGTTTATTCAAACCGCTATACGTAACGTTTACGTTATAGTGCCTTTCCGTAGAAACGAATTTTGAGATTAAATTCATGTCGGCATTTACAATGTCGTTTTCAAAATCCCATCTCGTTCCGTTATACGTCCAACAATCAAAGATATAGTCGTTATCTTCGTCACAATAGTTTTGTGGATTTTCTATTGCCGTTTCAATTTTATTTCCTTCTTGAACGTAAATTTTATTCTGTCCGTCAAAAGTAACCGCATAAAAATAATCATCTCCTTGAACAACTATTTTTATTGTTTTTTGAACTTTCAAGTTTAATTCTTCGGTAACGAGTTTAACTTTTAATTCCCATATACCGTTGTTGTATTTTCCTTCAGAAATTGCCCCGTCTTGATATTCAAAAACCAAATTCTCGTTAGAAATTTCACTATTATATAAATTGAAAGCGTTAAACAAAGACTTGAAATCGTATTCGGGATCGCCTTCGTTAAACACGTAACAATCTTCGCCACTATATTGTAGTTCTGAAGAATAATAGCCCCTGTCTTTATAATCGGATACGGTTACGTTTGATTCACCGGTAACGACCACCCAAATATTATCTAAACCGCCAATATCGTTTATTTCTTTAGTTTGATAACCAATAAGTTTTGCATGGTCAATTCCGATTGCGATTTCTCCGCTTTCATCTAAATTAAAATCAAGTTCAAGAGTAAAATCGGTATTGTTTTTTATATTTAACCCGTCAAATTTAGATATTGGTTTACCTGTTGAATTATTTAAAACAAGAGATGAACTTTTTAAATCAATACTGTAACCGTAAACTTCAAAATGCAATAATGCATCATTTTTCCTGTTTTCGCCTAAATTAAAAATAGCTCTGAATCTATAGCTAAAACCGTTTAAGCCTGCTGCGATAGGAAGTGAAGCTCCGTTTACAAAAGTATGTTTTACGGCTTTTAACCCGCAATCACTCAACGTTGAATAATTTTCCGTTTCACCCATCTCTTCAATTTTGCCACTAACCCAGTTACCTGCAACGAGTGAAAGATTAACTTCACCTAAAGCCTTATCAATAAACGGCGTGCCGTTTTCAATATGCAAAGTTGTTACCCTACTATTATCGTTTTTAAGCAATAACACTTCAGGATATCTTATAAATAAAGAATTGCTTGCCATAGAATAATCAACTTTGGTTTCTTTATAGTGGGTATAAATATCATAAATAGAAATACCGTTGATTTTAATATTTTGTGAAGTTAAACTATCGGTTGAGGCATAGTTTGTTGTATCTACGCTACCGCCATTTATAGAACCGCCAAAAACAAGTACAACGTCTCTATATCCCGTTTTGCTTGAAACGTTGTTATAGTTCGTGTTTACTTTAGAAAATGAAACAACTTGCGGTTCGCTAGCTTTAGCCGTCAAATTAAAACTTAAGCCAAAGCACAATAGCAAAGATGCAAACAAGAAACATATAACAAATATAAGCCTTTTCTTATTTTCCATTTTACTTCTCCATAAATTTTTTTGCATTTTTCTGCATATTATATTTTATTTTATAAATAAAAATAACACAATACAAATATTTGCTCGTTTTTATCAAAATTTTGACCTTTATATTGATTTCTAAATATAAAAACAAAAAATCTTTAGCATTTAACTAACGATTTTATAATGTGAATTTTTTGTTAAAATAATCATATATTTTTATCTTTTTACACTAAAAAAATTATTCAACGAGCGCAAGATTATCCAAAATTTTATTTACTATCTTAAAACATTTTATTGAAGCGTTTTCAAGTTCTTTAAAAAACCCGTCCGCCCCGTCGGAAAGCCCGTCGGAAACAGCCTTAAACATAATACAAGGCACGTTATTTAGTTCACAGGTTAAAACAATTCCGGCAGATTCCATATCGCAAACATCACCACTGAACTTTTCGTGTAGATACGTTTTTTCTTCTTCCGTTCCAACAAATTTATCACCCGAACAACAAGTAACCAAATTCAAATCCGAAACAATAGATAATGTTTTTTTAATCAATTCGTCATCTGTTTTAAGGTATATTGAATCATGCCCCTCAACTTGGCCAACCTTAAGAGGTAAAAATTCGGAACAATCGTATTTATAGTGGACGACTCTATTAACCAAACAAATTTTTAACTTACGCATATCTTTAGTTAGCCCACCGACTACACCGAAATTTACAATCTTTGAAACGTTATATTTAGAAATTAAAAACTGGCAACCGGCAGAAGCATAACACTCACCCATACCTGTCCTTAGAATATAAATTGAATAGTTGTCTTTTTTAACTAAAAACAATTTAAATCCTTTTGGACAATCTAATTCCTTATAGTCTTTATAAACTTCAAAAATAGCATCTAACTCTATTGCAACGATTATGCCAATATTGAATTCATTTTTATTTTCCATTTTTCTCACCTAATATAATTGTAACATTATTTTATCTTCTTGCAAAACGTTTTAATAAAAAGGCCGTAAGAAAATTCTTACGGCCAAATTTTATTTTAATTATTCACCCTTAAATGGTAATAAGTCTGCAATTCTAGCACGTTTGATAGCCGTTGCTAAAACTCTTTGGTGTTTAGCACAAACGCCTGTCATACGTCTAGGAAGAATTTTACCACCTTCGGTAATATACTTTTTCAAAGTGTTGATATCTTTATAATCAATAGATTCAACTTTTCCTTGACAGAAAGCACATACTTTTTTACGTGGCATTCTCTTAACAAACTTTTTGCCTTCCTTGCTTGAAGCTTCTGTTGCTTCAACAGCAGGAGTAGTCATTTCGTTTTCTTCCATTTTTATTCTCCTTAAAATCTAAAAAACAGCTTAATTTCTGTTAAAACGGCAATTGATTATCGTCAATAGCCTCTAAAGTAGGGCGTTCTTTCTTTGCAGAAACAACTTCGCCGTCTTCAGCACCGCTTCCTTTTGGTGTTAAGAACTCTACTTCACTAGCAATAATATCGGTTACGTTTCTCTTAACCCCGTCTTTATCTTCATAAGAACGTGTTTGAAGCGAACCGACAACTGCAACCTTGTTACCTTTCTTTAAATACTTACCGCAATTCTCTGCTCTACCACGCCATACCGTTATATTAAAGAAATCTGTTTCTCTAGCGCCTTCACTATTAGCATAATCTCTTGAAACAGCAATAGAAAATCTACAAACTGCTATTCCGTTTGGGGTTTCTGTAAGTTCCGGATCTCTTGTGAGATTACCGATTAAGATAACTTTGTTCATCTTTTTCTCCTTATCCTTATCTCTTTGTAATAAGTCTTCTTATAACACCGTCTGTTATACCTGCTATACGCTTGATTTCAACAACCAACGTCTTTTCTGCTTCAAAGTTCATCAAAACGTAAAAGCCTTCTGTCTTGTAATTGATAGGGTATTGCAATTTCTTCAATCCCCAACGATCTGTTTTTTCAACAGCACCACCGTTACTTGTGACAAGATCTTCAAACTTTTTGATGATTTCTTCTTTAGCTTCGTCAGTTAAACTAGCATCAAGAATATATAACATCTCATACTTTGTCATATTTTTTACCTCCTGGTCTTATTCGGCTTCCCAACAACGTGGCAAGCAAGGTTATCTATTATAAAAATAGTATAGTAATAATATCAAACTTTTATTTTTTTGTCAATTATTATTATATAAATTTATTTATATTTAAAAAAATACCCGGAAACTTTTTGTTCCCGGGATTATTTTAACTTATAACAGAACTCAACGTAAGCGGATATTTATTTAAATCTATAGGTTCCGTAGTATGATAATTCTTGTCGTTACTCAAAATACCTGCAACAACAAGTTGACGAACGGTAGCGTCGTTTATCTTGCTGTTCATTTCGGAAATAGAACCGTCAATTTCAGAAAGTTGTTTACCGTTTGAAACGTATTTTTCGGCAAATCCTTCACTATCGTATACTTCGCCATCGGCACTTCCGTTTGTATCTACGGTATCGTATAACATAAATAACCAAATTGAAGCATTTTTACTTATATAATATTTAGTTGGATCTTCAGGCAAATCACCATTTGTATTTATATCCCACACGTCAATTTTAGTATAAGTTTTCGTTGCTTCGTTATAAGAATATCTTGCAACTTTTCCATCAGCAAAAACAACGGCATTAGTTAAATCGTTTGTAAATACTTTATCACCGTAAATATCTGCAATCTGTAGGGCATTTACTTTTTCGCTCATGTTTCCAACAGTAACCGTCGGATCTTCTAAAAGTTTATTTAAAATTTTATTTGTAGAAGATTCTATAACGGTTTGAAGTTTTATTCCGGAAATACTTGCTCCGTCTAAAGATGCAACAGTTATCAAAGCATTTTTCTTATCAATATCCGTGATCATTGCATATTCGCCTTGAGCTTCTGCCCTTAACTCTCCTTTCGTTTTACCGGTATCTCCTATAATGGCAGTCTCTTCTTTGCCTTTCCATTGATCTTGCAAAACGCCATAGTTATCAAAGATATATTGTTCAATAACTTTATCATACGATAAGTCTCTTAATACATTATAGAGTTTTTCGTTGTTCGTTCCATTGCCGTGTATAGGCAAAACGGAAATCAATTTAATATGAGAAACGTCACCGTTACCTAAATGGCAAACACGAATAAGAGCATTCTTTTCCGTGGTGCTTAACTCGTTATAATTATCTGTTACCTCTCTAACATACTCCTTCTTTTCCGCTTCTGTAAGGTCTTTCCAATCGTCTTCTGTTTTTCCTTCGTTAGCTGGATCGGCAAGATATAAATCACAAGCCATATCGTCAATAACGTTTTTATACGTCATATCCTCTAGAACATTGTATAATTGCGCATTGGTTCCGGTTTCATCCATAACGCTCGTTATCTTAATTTGATTTACGTCTGCATTTGCCATGTCGCCAACGGTAAGTTCACTCTTCTCCTTACCCGACATATCCATCAAAATCTTAAACATCTTTTCGTTATCCGAACTCATAACGCTTTCCAGTTTAACAGCATCCATTTGCGCTTCTGTTAAGTCGCCGATCTCGATTATTTCATACTTATCGGAGGTTTCGTAAGTTTCTTTTGCAGAATCAACGTATACCTTTCTGTCTTCTTCTAAAAGGTTGTTCCAATCATCTTCTGTTTTATCAGCATTGTTCGGATCGTTAAAATATGCTTCTTTAGATAGACGGTCAATAACGGCATCACAAGTCATATCAATCAATGAATTTCTAAGTTTAGGATTATCGGAAGGAACGTCAAAAACTATAGACATTTGAACGGTTTTAATATCAAAATCCTTCATATCACCAACTAATATATCGCCAACGATTTTTGAGAAAGTATTATCGTCGCCCATACCAAAGCAATTTAACAGTTCTTTTACCTTCATGGTTTCCATTCTGTCTTGTAATACAGCCGGAAGGTCTAACAACATAACTTCTGAAAGAGCCGGATAATATAACTGCTTCCCTTCGGAATCCTCAATTCTGTTTCCGTCGTCATCAAATGCTCTAAC
>JAZLMT010000071.1:0-11350 GCA_045598745.1 Christensenellaceae bacterium | reverse complement strand
TCTCGCAAAGTTATATTAAATAAATCCTTTAACTCGCCGAAAGGCGAATTTCACTGCCGATAGGCAATATCACTGCGAAGCAATATAACAAATCCGCTTGCGGATTTATTTAGTTATCGCAATTCCCTACGGGAAGAGCGACAAATGGCTATTTTTTATTTTAAATGTATAATTCTAATTTAATTGCTAATACTTTTAAGACACGGTGTTTATCCATTACATATTTATAGGAGGTAATATGGGTGGAAAGGTTGTTATTTGCGGGGTTAACACTTCGCAACTTCCAAAAATAAGCGATAAAGAAGCGATTGATTTTTTAGAAAAAATAAAGCAAGGTGACGAATCGGCAAGGGAAGAATTTATACGTGCAAATTTAAGGCTTGTTTTATCTGTTATAAAAAGGTTTTGGGAAAAGAAAGTCAATAGTGACGACGTTTTTCAAGCCGGATGTATAGGCTTAATAAAAGCGATTGATAATTTTGATTTAACCTTCAACGTAAAATTTTCAACATACGCCGTTCCCATGATTATAGGTGAAATTAAAAGATATTTGCGTGACGGAAATTCAATGCGAATTGCAAGGTCAATAAGAGATACGGCATATCAAGTTTTAAAAACCCGTTCGGAACTTGAAAAAAACGACGAAGAAGTATCGCTTGAGAGAATCGCACAAGAAATGAACGCAAAACTTTCAGAAGTTGTGTATGCGTTAGATGCTATTTCCGATACGGTATCGTTATATTCACCGGTTTATAATAAAGACGGGGACGAACTTTATTTAATGGACCAAATCGGTGACGAAAAAAACACAGACGAGAGATGGACAGAAAACGTTGCTATTGATACCGCTATGAAGTTTTTAGATAAGCGAGAAAGGGATATAATCTACTTGAGATATTATGAAGGCAAAACGCAGATGGAAATAAGTGAAGAGGTAGGTATCTCGCAAGCGCAAGTAAGCCGAATAGAAAAAACTGCTTTAAGTGAAATAAAAAACAGAATAAGGATATAAAGTGTAAAAGAGAGTTTTGTGTTTTTCCCTACGGGAAGAGCGACAAGACTCTATTTTTTATTTTAAATATATTCTTGACTATATTATACTAAAAAAGTATAATAAAAAAAGAGGTGAATTATGGAAGGAAAATATAAAAGAGATTCTTTTACGGAACAATATCATATTGTTAATACGGCAGATTTAAACGGAAGCGGTCGTCTTTTCGGTGGAACGCTTTTATCTTGGATAGATAACGTTGCCGGAATAGTTGGAATTCGCCATTCCGGGCATAATATAACGACTGCGTTTTTAAATCAACTTCACTTTATACGCCCTGCTTATGCGAACGATATCGTTGTGTTGACCGGTGAAATGATTTATACCGGTAGAACGAGCATGGAAATAAGGGTTTGTTCTTATATTGAAAAAAAGAACGGTGAAAGAGAACTGATAAATAAAGCCTTTGTTGTTGAAGTTGCCATTGACGAAAACGATAAGCCGACGGAAATACCGGAGCTTATTTGTGAAACGGAACTGGAAAAGAAAGAGTTTGAAGAAGGAAGGCTTCGTAGGGCAAACAGAAAGAACCCGCTTTCTTAAGATAATAAATTAAATAATATTAAAAATAATATTAAAAAAGGAGTTGCATTTTTTTTGCAACTCCTTTTAATTATCTTTATCAAAAATAAAAAAATCGGCACTTACTTTAAAAAATTCACATATAAACTTTAATGTGTCTAAATCAGGTGTTCTATAATCTTTTTCGTAATTTGCGATAGTTGAACAACCTAAATTTAATACATTTGCTAACTCTTGTTGAGTTAGGTTTTTTTCTTTTCTTAAATAAGATAATTTTTCTCCTATTTTCATATTTATATTATTGCATATTGCAAGAAAATTTAGTATAATTCTTGCAAAATGCAAGAAAATGTGATAAAATAAAACAAATTTCATAAAGGAGAAATAAAATGAAAAAATTTTTATTAAAATTTTTAACAGTTATTATGGTTTTAAGTTGTGCAATCGGTTTGGTTGCTTGTGGAGAAGATGAAGAAAGCGAACAGCCGGATAGCAAATTCTACAGTATATATACAACCTACGTTGCATACGCCGAGAGTGAAGGCGTAACCCCTTTAGCGTATGAAGAATGGCTTGCTACCGTAAAAGGTGAAAAAGGAGACAAGGGTGACGCAGGTGCACAAGGTCCACAAGGTGAAAAAGGAGACAAGGGTGACGCAGGTGCACAAGGTCCACAAGGCGAAAAGGGAGACAAGGGTGACGCAGGTGCACAAGGTGAAAAGGGCGTAGGAATAGCCGATATGAAGATAGAGAACGGCAAGCTTTACGTTAAGTATACAAATTCTAATGACTACGTAGAAATCGGTGACCTTACTTTTGATTTACCTGGTGAAGAAAATCCGCAAGGTTTAGATTTTTATCCTTTGGATGACGGAACCTATGCAGTTGGTGTGGGAAAGGCAATTTTATTATCAGCTATAACTATTCCTTCAACTTATAAAGGTTGCCTTGTAACAAGTATAGTAGATTCTGCTTTTGAAGGTTGCTCATCACTAACAAGCATAACAATACCAAATAGCGTAACGAGTATAGGATATTCTGTTTTTTCTGGATGCAATAATTTAACGAGTTTGAATTATCTTGGGACAAAATCTGATTGGGAAGAAATAGATAAAGGAGAAAATTGGAACTTTGATTCTTCAATAACTTCTATAATTTGTTCTGACGGGACGATTGATTTAACAAAATAACGGCATAATAAAATAACATAATTAGAAAAAAAATCTCATATAGTAAACTATATGGGGTTTTTTTATGGAACTTTCTTTTAACGATTTAAAAAAAAGAGAAGTTATAAACGTTGCCGACGGGAGGAATTTAGGTAATATCACCGATTTATCGCTTGTGTTTCCGTCGGGCTTATTTACAGGGATAACCGTTCAAGGCGAAAAGAGAAGTTGGATAGCAAGTCTATTCAGAAAGAGTGATTTTTTTATTGAACGAAGTAAAATTATCAAGATAGGCAACGACGTTATTCTGGTTGACTTAAAGTGTGGGGACGTGTGTGCCCCAAACGTTAATGCAAACTACAAAAAAAAGCAAAATAGTTGTTCAAATCTTTTTAATCCGAAATGCAATAATATAGATAATCAAAACGAAAACGGGATTGATTTAGGCGATTATTAAATATTTTTAAAACAGTATTGAAAATAGAAACAAGATGTAATATAATATAGATAGATAAGGTGCTTATTTTGATAAGCAAAAAGGGGAATTGAATATGATAAAAGCGGAGAATATTAGGAATATTGCCGTTATAGGTCATGGTGGAGAAGGAAAAACTTCTTTGGCTGAAGCTATTTTGTTTAACGGCAAAACGATTGACAGATTAGGCAAAATTTCGGAAAAGAATACCGTTATGGATTACGACGGGGAAGAAATAGCACGTGGTATGTCTATTTCTCTTGCGGTAGCAAGCACAACTTGGCAAGATAATAAAATAAATATTATTGACGTTCCGGGATTTTACGATTTTGAAGGCGAATTTGAAGAAGCCGTTCGAGCGGTAGGTTCTGCCGTGTTGGTTGCTGACGCTAACGGAACGGTCAGCGTCGGTGCGGAAAAGGGTATTGAATATTGCTTAAAGAATAAAGTTCCGCTTATGATTTTTATAAACGGTATTGATAAAGAAAATGCAAACTACGTTTTATCGGTTAAAGCATTTAAAGATAAATACGGAAAGAAGATTGCAACGCTTCACGCACCGATTATCCGTGACGGGAAGATGAAAGGCTACGTTTCGGTTATATCGGGTAAAGCCTTTGAATTTACACAAGGCGGTAGAAATGAAATTCAAGTTCCCGCCGAAATGAAAGACGATGTGGCTCAATTAAAAGAAGGTTTAATGGAAGCGGCTGCCGAATCGGATGAAGAATTATTAAATAAATTTCTTGACTCCGGTTGGCTTTCTAACGACGATATAATTATCGGCGTTAAAAAAGGATTAAAGAACGGTGACACCATTCCTGTTTTAGGGGGAAGTGCAACGCAGAACTTGGGCGTTATCAACCTTATGAACGAGATCGTTGATATTTTGCCTTCACCAAAGGATAGGCGCCCTGTTATTGCCGAAAATAAAAACGGCGATATGGTTGACGTCGTTTGTGATGAAGATAAGCCTTTCTCTGCACAGGTATTTAAAACCGTTGCCGACCCATACGTAGGAAAACTTAATATGATAAGGGTTTTCACCGGGGTATTAAAAACGGGCATGTCCGTTCTAAACAGCACGACGAACGAAATTGAAAGAATTAACTCGTTATATATATTAAAAGGCAAAAAACAAGAAGCGGTTAGCGAATTATGCGCAGGTGATATCGGTGCTGTCAATAAATTAAACAACACCAACACCGGTGAAACGCTTTGCGACGAAAAAGAAGTTTTGAAGTTTGAAGCAATTCCTTTCCCTAAACCTGTTTTGACAATGGCAATTTCCGCCTTGAAATCGGGCGACGAAGATAAGGTATTTTTGGGGTTAAAGAAGTTAGCTGAAGAAGATTTAACGTTCACTATAGAAAAAGATACGGATACGGGTGAAACCGTTATTCGTGGAATGGGCGAAACGCAACTTGACGTTATTTGTAAAAAATTAAAAACAAAGTTTGGGGTAGAAGCCGTTTTAAGCGATCCAAAGGTAAGCTTTAAAGAAACCATAACCGCTAGTGCGGAAGCCGAAGGTAAACATAAAAAGCAAACGGGTGGTGCAGGTCAATTCGGCGTTGTAAATATCAGATTTGAAGCGGGTGCAAGTGACGGTGACTTTGAATTTGTTGACGAAGTAGTTGGCGGTGCCGTTCCAAAGCAGTTTATTCCTGCCGTTGAAAAGGGCTTAAGAGAAGCCGTAAAGAAAGGCCCTCTTGCCGGTTATCCTATGGTAAACTTAAAATGCACTTTGTTTGACGGCAAATATCACCCTGTTGATTCTAAAGAAGTTGCATTTATATCGGCAGCAAAACTTGCTTACGACGAAGCAATGCAAAAGGCAAAACCTGTTTTGCTTGAACCTATATACGCTTATAAAATATACGTTCCGGATAATTTCACCGGCGATATTTTAGGCGATATGAATAAACGTCGTGGTAGAATTCTCGGTATGGAAACTGAAGACAACCGTCAAGTGATAAATGCCGAAGCACCGTTATCCGAAATGCTTAAATACGCAACTGATTTGCGTTCTATGACGCAAGGTAGAGGTAAATTCAGCGGTGAATTTATTAGATATGAAACTGTGCCTTTCAGCGCGCAGGATAAAATAATTGCTGATGCACAAAAAGAATAATTGGAGAAAGAAATGATATTATCAATTTGCCCAAACCCAAGTATTGACTGCACTATTGAATTAGACAGTTTAAACGTTGGTATGCTTAATAGGGTTAGCAGTAAAGTTGAAACTTATTCGGGAAAGGCGCTTAACGTTGCAATAGGCGTCAGTAGACTTAGTGAAAAGAGTTTTGCAACAGGTTTTATGTTTGACGGGCACGGAAGTTTATTTGAAGCAAATTTAACTAAAGAAAACGTCGGCCACGAGTTCGTTTATAACCCGGGGAACGCAAGAGTTAATTATAAAATTATTGATAAAAAGTCAATGTTGACCGAGATTAACGATAGGGGTGACGAAGTTAAAAGGAATAAACAACTTGAACTTATTGAACTTGTTAAAAGGCTTTCAAAAAACTGCTCTATTGCAGTAGTCAGCGGAAGTTTACCGAAAGGCGTTGAACCGGAATTCTATAACGAAATTTTATCAGTTATTCCAAACACGGTTAAAAAGGTCGTAGATGCCGAAAAAGCAAACATGATTTCCGCATTAAAAAACGAAGTTTATTTGGTTAAACCGAATTTAAGAGAACTTGAAGAATTTACGGGGATAAATATTCATACCAAAAAAGATATGATAATCGGCGCACAAAAATACATTGATAAAGGCGCAAAACTCGTTTTAATTTCTTTAGGTTCAGACGGAGCAATTCTTACTAACGGAAGTGAAAGTTATTACTGCAAGAGTGCAAACGTTGCAGTTAATTCTACGGTTGGCGCAGGCGATTGTATGGTTGCCGCCGCCTGTGTTGAAATTGAAAAGGGCTCAAGTATGCAAGAGATCTTAAGATCTTCCGTCGCTGCGGGCACGGCTTCAATAACAACTAGCGGAACGAACCTTTTTTTTAGGGATAAATATGACGAAATTTATCAAAAAATAATTGCTGTAAAAATGGTGTAAAAATAATTTTAAAGTATATAAATCAGCCGTTTGTCGTTTTTCGCTACGGAAAGAGCGACAAACGGCTGATTTTATTTTTTTTTATATAACTTGACATTATAAATACTGTTATTGTATAATTTTTACGGGAGAAATGGAATTATGTTGGAAATAAAAAACTTCACAAAAAAATTCGGTGATTTTACTGCCGTTGATAATCTTTCTTTAACGGTCAACAGTGGTGAGATTTATGCTTTTATTGGGCATAACGGCGCAGGAAAATCTACAACTATTAAAGCAGTTGTCGGTGCTCTTGACTTTGATAACGGTGATATTTTTATTGACGGAAAAAGTATCAAAAACAGCCCTATAGAGTGTAAAGAAAAAATTGCCTATATTCCCGATAATCCCGATATCTACGACCACTTAACGGGTATTCAATACCTTAATTTTATTTTAGACGTGTTTAAGGTTTCAACCGAAGATAGAAATTCAAGAATTGAAAAGTATGCAGAGATATTTGAAATAAAGAAGAACTTGGGCGATGTAATTAGTTCATATTCGCATGGTATGAAGCAAAAATTGGTTTTGATTTCTGCGCTATGCCATAACCCGAAACTTTTGGTTTTAGACGAGCCTTTCGTCGGTTTGGATCCGATTGCATCTTTTAAGTTGAAAGAGATTATGAGAGAGATGTGCAATAACGGTTCTGCAATATTCTTTTCCACCCACGTTTTGGAAGTTGCCGAAAAACTTTGTGATAAAGTAGGCATTATTAAACAGGGAAAACTCATTGCCGAAGGAAATATGAAAGACGTTATAGGCGATAAGTCGCTTGAAAAGGTTTTCTTGGAGCTTGAAAATGTCTAATTTTCGGAATTTATTAAAAATTCAATTTATAACGAATTTCAAACTCAATAAAAAGATAAAAAGCGGAAGAAACGGGATAGCAAAAAGTTATTCCGGAATTATTCTTTATGCGCTTTTGCTTGGCGGTGCTTTCTTTTTTTTCGGATATATTTATACCGAAAACTATTCTACGATTTTAAATTTGTTTGATAGAGCCGATGAGACTATTCCTTTAATGATTGCTCTTGGCGGTATGATAACGCTTTTATTTTCGTTCTATTCAATGTCTACTCTTCTTTACGGCTCTAAAGATTACGAAATGCTTACAAGTATGCCTATTAAAACGCATGAAATAGTTTTATCTAAACTTGCTTATATCTATATAACCGATTTGCTTATGAGTTTAGTTATCGTAATAAGTTGTTTAGTAAAGGCTAATTCAATAATAGAGTTGAGTATTTTTATTAACTTAACCTATATATTAAAAGTTGTTTTTATAACGGTAATAACTCCTTTATTTGCACTTTCAATATCCATTATATTGGGAACGATTTTTTCAATTATTTCTTCAAGATTCAGAAGAAAAAATTTAATACAAATAATTTTGTATCTTTTGTTGATTGCTGGATACTTGGCGTTAACTTTTACTTCTACAAGCGAAACCGTTGATCCAACCAAAACGGTTGGCAGAATTTTTTTCGTTTATCCGTGGATTAACAACGCAATAAACGGCGATGAAATATTTATTCTTTACTATTCGCTTGTTTCTTTGTTCGGCTTTGCTTTCTTAACTTATTTGGTATGCGTTTTCTATAAAAAGTTAAACAGTATTGTAACTACCAAAAAAACATTGAAAAACTTTAAACTTAAATCCTACGAGAAAAAGGGGCAACTTAAAACGCTACTCAATAAAGAGTTTAAAAGATTGTTTTCTTCGCCGATATACGTTTTGAATTGTTTGATGGGCGTCTTTTTTGAAATTGTTATAGTTGTTGTAGGGCTTATCGTTATTAAGGCATTAGACGATATTATTGATATAAACGAAGTTGTCGGTTTAATGTCGTATGCACCGATAATTATGGCTTTCTTTTTAATGATGGCACCAACTACTGGTTGTTCTATTTCCGTTGAGGGAAAAGGGCTTTGGATTTTTAAAACTTCGCCTATTAAGCCGAAAAACTTTTTTATAGCAAAACTTTTGGTTAACGCTATATTCTACATGTCTTCGTCGTTAGTTCTTTCTATAGTTTTGGTTGCTGTTTTAAGTATTGAATTTAAAATTGCCGTTCTGTTTGTTGTGATAAGCGTTTTACTTGCAAGTTTTAGCGGTGTGTTCGGCCTAACGGCAAATATATTATTCCCACATCTTTCTTGGGAAAACGAAAATCAAGCAGTAAAGCAGGGCGTAGCAGTTCTGTTAACTGTTTTATCGGCTTTTGTGTTGAGTGGGTTGTTTTTTGTTTTGGCATATTTTGTAGAAATAGGCGTTGTTTGGTTGTTTACCATTGAAACTGCATTTTTAATTATAATAAACGTTGTTTTATATATAGTCGTGTTTAAATACGGCGATAAGATTTTAACTAAAAGGAGCAAATGATAATGGAAAAATACGAGTATAAAGTTTCGGCAGGTGGCAGAGTTAACGTAATAGGCGAACATATTGACTATTGCGGTGGCAAAGTTTTTCCTGCATCACTTTCGTTAAAGAATACCGTTTACGTTAGAAGAAATAACAGCGATAAAATAAATATTGCTTTCACAACCCTTCCCGACAAGGTAACGCTTGATATAAATAAACTTGAAAGTTATGAAAACTTAAAGTATGGGAACTATCAGGCAGGTTGTGCATACGTTTGGAAAACTGCAGGGCATACTCTTTTGGGGTGTGATATACTTACCGATTGCACCGTTCCGTTTGGTAGCGGGCTTTCAAGTTCAGCAGCGATTGAAGTTTCAACCTTAACTGCATTTGCCGTTATTGCGGGCGAAAAAGTAGATAAAAAAGAAATTGCACTTCTTGCACAAAAGGCAGAGAGAGAGTATGCACACGTTAATTGCGGAATTATGGATCAATATGCTTCCGCAAACGGCGAAAAGGATAAGGCAATACTTCTTGATTGTGATAAAATAGAGCATAAGCTTGTTCCGTTTTGTTTGGGCGATTATGCTTTGGTTATTACCAACTGCAATAAACCGCATAATTTAAGAGAGAGCAAGTATAACGAAAGAAGGGCAGAAACGGAAGAAGCACTTAAACTATTACAAAAGAATTTGAAAGTTAAAAACCTTGCCGAGATTTCAATAGAAGATTTTGAAAAGAACAGTTACTTATTATCCGGCAAAGTTTTAAATAGAGCAAAGCACGTTATCTATGAGTGTGATAGAGTTAACAAGGCTGTTGAATATATGGAAAAAGGCGACCTTGTATCGTTAGGAAAGGTGTTAAACGCTTCACATAAATCGCTTAAGGAATTGTATGAAGTTACCGGCATTGAACTTGATACTTTGGCAGAAACGGCACAAAGTTTTAATGATTGTTTGGGCTCTCGTATGACAGGTGCCGGTTTTGGCGGTTGCACTATTTCTATCGTTAAAAAAGATAAGATAAAAGAGTTTGAAAAATACGTTGGCGAAAACTATAAAAAAGTTATAGGCTATGATTGTTCTTTTTATATTGCGGAGATTGCCGACGGAATTCTTATAGAGAGTTTATAGGTGATAAAATGGTAGACGGAAAGATACTTATAGAAAAGTTAATCAGATATGCAGAAGATTTTTTGCATTTGGAGAAGAGAGACGAAATATATTTTAGAAATTTATTGCTTCGTGAATTCAATTTAACCGAACCGAACGAACTTGAAATAGATTTAAGTGAAATTGATACATTAGACGTTCCCGATACTTTAGTTTCCGATATTGAATCATACGCTATAGAAAATAATCTTTGCGTTGAAGGGGAAGAGAATTTATATTCAACTTATATTATGGGTATTTTATCTCCGCTTCCTTCTAAAGTTAACGAAGAGTTTATTAAAATTAAAGAAAAGCAAGGCATTAAAAAGGCTTGTGAATATTTTTATAATCTTTCGGTAAAGAATAACTACGTTCAAAAAACGGCTATCGCAAAAAATATTTTATGGAAATATGACGACGGCGATAAGTATTTGGAAATAACCATAAACTTAAGTAAGCCTGAAAAGAACAATAAAGATATTGCAAAACTTTTACAAGCACAAAAAACCACAAATTATCCTGCATGCTTATTGTGTAAGGAAAACGAAGGGTTTAGGGGAAACTTAAAGCACCCTGCAAGAGAAAATATAAGGACTGTTTCAGTTAATCTTGACGGCGAAAAGTGGTTCGTTCAATATTCGCCATACGCTTATTTTAACGAGCATCTTATTGCAATAAACGAAGAACACAAACCTATGGCTATAACTAACAGCACGATTAGAAAACTTGCAGACTTCGTTGATATTTTCCCTAACTATATGATAGGCTCTAACGCAGCGCTTCCTATAGTAGGCGGTTCAATACTTAATCACGAGCATTATCAGGGCGGTGGACATTTAATGCCTATGCATAACGCTTTGGTTAAGACGTATTTTACCGCTAAAAAGCACAAAAAAGTCAAAGTTGGAATTGTTGACTGGTATAACAGCGTTATCCGTTTAGAAAGCACAAACAGGAAGGAAATAATTGCTCTTGCAAGCGAAATAGTTTCCGCTTGGGGACAATATACCGATAGCGACGTGGGAATATTCAGCGAAACGGACGGCGTTCGCCACAACACTCTTGCACCCGTTTGTAGAAAGAGTGGAAAAACTTATATTTACGATTTGATTTTAAGAAACAATATAACGAGTGAAGAATTCCCCGACGGCGTATTCCATGCTCATCCCGAATATCACAACATTAAGAAGGAAGGCATTGGACTGATAGAAGCAATGGGGTTATATATTCTTCCTGGTAGGTTAAAAAAGCAACTTGCCGATATAAGCGATATTTTATGCGGAAAGGTTGAATTTAACGAAGAAGAATTCGCAAAAGAAGAACACCCGCTATTCGTTCATAGAAATATGATAAAAGAGTTGTTAAGCGACGGGCTTTCTAAATCAAAAGAAGAAGCAGATAAAAAGATTAAAGATAAAGTTAACGGTGTTTGCAAAAATATTTTACTTAATACGGCAGTATTTAAGAAAGACGAAAATGGAGAAAAAGGATTTATAAAA
>JAZLMT010000070.1:0-21212 GCA_045598745.1 Christensenellaceae bacterium | reverse complement strand
TATATATAAAAGAAAAAATAGAAAGGCTTATTCCACCACCTATTAAAATATAAAAAACAGTTGAAAAACTTATACTAAATAAAGCAAATAATATTAAGCAAACAAACGATATTATAAATAGAAAAATTGATAAAAAATCTTTTTTTAACGAAAATAATAGTTTTATACCAGCAAAAATAATTAAAAAGACCACACATGCGGTTATTCCACGAAAAGCATATTCTACGTATTCAATTTCCAAAAGATTAAATTCATTAATTAGAACGGATAAAACGGTTATTATTATTAAAGACGGCAGAGTAACAGCCAAAGTGCAGATCGTTGAGCCCAATCCTTTTGCCATTTTAAAACCAACAAAAGTTGCCGAATTTATAGCAATCGGCCCGGGCGTTGATTCTGCAATTGCAACCATATTTAAAAATTCTTCTTTATCCATCCATTTTCTTTTTTCTATAAGTTCGTTTTCCAAAACGGAAATCATGGCGTATCCACCGCCAAACGTAAACAAACCTACTTTAAAGAAAACCCAAAATAGAAATAATAAATTTTTTATCTTTTTCATAATTTTTATAAAAGAGCATCACTTTTGCAATGCTCTTTCCTTTTTATTTATTCTTAAATAATCTTTTCATAAAGGCCGGCAAATCTCTGCCTTTCTTTTCTATTTCCTTTTCTTCAATAACTTCAGGTTCTTTTTCTTCAATAGCAGGTGTTTCGGTTTTTGCCATTTTCGTTAGTTGTTCTTTTCTTTCAATATCGTCACACTCTTTTATTATTGGTGGAATCTCTTCTTCTTTCTTTTCAAAATTCAAAATGTTTTTTGGTTGATTTGAAACGATTTCCCCTTCATTGTTTGAAATAAAACCCGTTGCAATAACGGTAATTTTAACTTCTTCCGTCATAGATTCGTCAATCGTTGCACCGAATATAATATTTGCACCGTCATCAATAATACCTTGAACCAAAGTTGCAGCTTCATTAACTTCAGAAAGCATCAAATCTTTACCACCGGTAACGTTTAAGATAACAGATTTTGCACCTTCAATCGTCGTTTCAAGAAGTGGGCTGGAAACAGCTTGTCTAACAGATTCAATAACTCTGTTTTCACCTTTAGCTTTGCCGACACCCATGTGTGCCAAACCTTGATTTCTCATTACGGTATTAACGTCTGCAAAGTCAAGATTGATAAGCGAAGGCGTTGCAATCAAATCAACTATTCCTACAATACCTTGTTTAAGCATATCGTCTGCTACCTTAAACGCATCTAAAACACCAACTTGTGCCGGTAAAAATTGCAAAAGTTTATCATTTGGTATAACAACCAAGGTATCAACGTATTTCTTTAAATTAGCAATACCCTTGTTTGCATTTTCGTTTCTAACTCTGCCTTCAAACGAAAAAGGCTTTGTTACGACGGCTACAGTTAATATACCGAGTTCACGTGCAATTCTCGCTATAACCGATGATGCACCTGTTCCGGTTCCACCGCCCATACCGGAAGCAATAAACAAAAGGTCTGTCCCTTGTAAAGCTTCGGCAATCTCTTCTTTTGATTCTTCTGCAGCAGCTTCGCCGACAGTTGGATCGCTACCTGCGCCCAAACCTTTCGTAAGCTTTGAACCGATTTGAATGCATTTTTTTGCCTTTGATAAAAGCAATGCTTGATTGTCCGTATTTACAGCAATAAATTCAGCCGTATCAATATTTGATGAAATCATGCTGTTTATTGCATTACATCCACCGCCACCTACACCCAAAACTTTAATTACTGCAGAATTAACACTAAAGTTATCATCTTGAAACATATTTTTCCTCCGAAAAAAGTATCTAATTTTGTTCTAACGCCAAATTTAATAGCGAAAGAATTGAAGACATTGTTGGTTTTTCCATTAAAGGAACGTTAGGTGCAACTATTTGCGAAATCATATTTAATCTGTCTGCAATATGTTCTTTTGCACCCCTTAAAAAAGATATACCGCCACCGGTTATCATAAGCGAAACGTATTCCGGCAATGAAAAGTTATATTCAAATAAAGAAGTAGAAATTTTCTCACACAAATCGTCTAAACTTGATAGAATTGTTTTTGAAACTTCATTAGTTTTTAAGTATTTACCGTTATCACACTCAAAAAGGTCCATTTCAACACTCGCTGATTTTGATAAAAGATTAATTTTACGTTTTACCCTTTCAGCCTCTTCAAATGAAAGTTCAAAATTATTTACAAGTTCAGCCGTAATATATCCACCGCCGAAATCAAAAGATTTCATATATATAAGCCCATCACCTTGAATAATAGATAAAGTTGTTGTTATATACCCAACGTCAACTAAAACGGCAAGCCTATCTCTAACGTCAGCGTCAACTAAAAATAAAGCTTCCGCTAAAGGTGAAGAAACAAATTCTACGTTGTGTATGCCACAACTTTGTAAGGTTTTTTCGGTATCTTTAACAAAATAATCTTTACAAATAATAAAGGAAAGCTTTGCTTTTAAGATTTCACTACTTTCCCCAACAGGATTAGCAACACGCCTAAAATCGTCAAGCTCATATAAAATTGCCGATCTGTTTATTAAAGTTATATCAACCAATTCAGATGAAAAAGCATTATCAAATAAATCGTCTAAATCTTGTTCTGTAATTTTTTTCTTTTTAGAAAAAGAAACTTGTGTATCTCTAACAAAAACTTCCGTAAAATCACCCGGAACGCCTACGTAAACAGTAGTTAAAATTCCGTGATACATATTTTTTAATTCTACGCCGATTTTTTTTATTAAATCAATATATGCTTCTTTATCAAAAAATTCTCCGTTTGAAAAGCCATCATACTCATAATCAGCATTGTATTTTATTACAAACGTATCATTTATACCGCGTTCACCGATAACCGTTCTTATCTTTGATGAACCAATATCAATAATTGCGACCTGTTTCTTTTGCATAACAACTTCCTTTAACTTTCACTAGAATCCCTAACGATAAATTTAGGATCTAGATTTTTATCTATGTAAAAATAATATTTATCGTTTTCCGTCTTTTTATAATCAAGATCTATATTATCATAAAGAGAGAAAACTTTTTCAGCCTTTTCAAGCCCGTTTTCAAACGCTTCCGAAATATAAATCGACGCTTTTGTATTAGTATTAAATTCAATATCAAACATGTTATTGATTTTTTTAACAAAAACGTTTATGCCACTTATTTTATCGGTTAGACCGTATTTTTTTGAAATAGCAAACATAATTTCAATATATTCATCAAAATTCGTAACTAATTTTTCACCGATATTACAAGAAACAACTTCTATTTTATCAAAATACTCTGTTCCCGAAAAATCAAGTTTTATTAGAGAATCAACATCTTGTCCGTCATTTGATATTACAATTGCTTCATCACTCAAAATAAGTTTTTTATCATTTGTTTCCAAATAATATGATTTATGCCTTTCCTTAACACTTATATTTAACGTTGACGGAAAAGACTTTGAATATTCAAACAACTCTAAAGAAGGATATTTTTCTAAAATATCAATAATCTTCTCTTTTGATAAAAAAATTAAATTTTTCCCTTCAAGCTCTTCTAAATCACTTTGAATTTCCAAAGTTTGTTCTTCTTCGTCAGCACAAATAAAAGTAACTTTAACATTTTTTATGCTGAAAGTTAAAAATAAAAGTGCGATAATAATTAAACAAAAAATTATTATAAATGTAAAAAGAAAAAACTTTTTATTCTTCATTTTTTATCCTACTGTATAATTTTAATATTTGCCCCAAGACTAGATAATTTTTTATCAAATTCAAAATACCCACGCTTTATATGATTGATATTTTGAACGACTGTTTGCCCTTCGCAACATAAACCTGCAAGGCAAAGCGAAGCACCGCCACGAAGATCAAAAGCGGAAACGGTTGTTCCCGTTAATTTCTTTACGCCTTTGATAATCGCATAATTATCTTTAAGATATATATCTGCGCCCATCTTTTTTAATTCAACTACGGAAGTAAATCTGTTTTCAAAAACCGTTTCGCTTATAAACGATATTCCGTTTGAAATTGTTGCTAGTGCGGTTATTTGTGGTTGCAAATCTGTCGGGAAGCCGGGATATGGCAAAGTTTCTACTGAAAAACTTTTTTTATACTCCGCCCCTTTTATATATATTATATCATTATATATACCAATTTTACAAGCGTTATCACAAAGTTTATTGAGAAGTGGAAAAATATTTTTTGCACAAACGTTTTTAACTTCCACTTTACCCGAAGTTATTGCGGAAGCAATCAAATAAGTTCCCGCTTCTATTCTATCACTTATAGGTTGATATTCCGTGCCGTTAAGTTTATTTACGCCTTCAATTATTATAGTATCCCTTAAACTATAATTGATTTTCGCACCGCAACTATTTAAAAAATCACATAAATCAATAATTTCAGGCTCTTTTGCCGGATTTATTATCTCTACTTTAGCATCACTGATAACTGAAGATAAAATTATATTTTCAGTTGCACCGACAGATGGATATTTTAACATTATTTTACTTGATTTTATTTTATCACAACTTGCCACTATTTTGCAATAGTCATTTTCAACTTTACAGCCTAATTTTATCAATGAATCAATATGTATATCTATCGGCCTTTCGCCAATATCACAACCACCCGGATAGCATACTTCGGCTTTATGCAATCTACCGATCAATGCGCCTAAAAGAAAAATTGACGACCTTAATTCCTTCGTTAACTTTTCATTTATACTAAATTTATTTATATTTTTAGCATTTATAATTAAAGAATCTTTTTCAAAATAGCATAAAATTCCCAAAGATTTTATTATTTTCACCATAGAAATAACGTCATTTATCTTAGGGCATTTTTTTATAACAATTTCGTCTTCAACTAAAATACAACCTGCAATTATAGGTAAAACTGCATTTTTTGCACTTTCAATTTCAACGCTACCATCAAGCTTACTTCCACCATCAATCAAATAACTTTCCATATTTTGCCCCATATTTATATATTATTCTATGGGTTTTTTCTATAAAAAGTTAATTGCTGTTCCTTGCTATATTACACAAAATCCCGATTTCAAAAATAAAAACTATAATTGAAGTATTTCCCGACGATATAAGCGGTAACGGCAAACCTGTTGGCGGAATACTTCCAGAAACGACAAGTGCGTTTATCACCGTTTGAATTGTTAAAATCAAACTTATACCTATAGATAAAAAATATGAAAAGGTATTTTTTGCATTTTTAGCCACTTTAAAACCACAAAAAATGAGCAAAAAATAAATAAAAAACAAAAAAAACACGCCAAAAAAACCTGTTTCTTCACCAATAACCGACAAAATGAAATCTGATTCGGAAAAAGGTAAAAACGCATATTTTTGCCTTGATTTAAATATTCCCACGCCAAAAAAACCACCTGAACCTAAAGCGTATAACGATTGAATAAGTTGATACCCTTCGCCCTTTGGTGAAGACCATGGGTTAATAAAAGCCATAAGTCTGCTAAATCTATATGGTTCAATTATAATTAAAACAACGCCTAAAATAAGAGCCGGAATAATGATAAATAACAGATATTTTATTTTTACCCCTATCGTAAACAGTAAAGAAATCAATAATATCCCAACGCATGCAGTTATTGACATATTCGGTTCTAAAATAATAAGAAAACATAATATCAAACCGTAAATTAAAATCGGAAAAACTTGAAAAATATTTTCGTTTCTTTCAGGGTGTTTTGATATATAAGTTGCCGAAAAAAGAATTAAAGAAAATTTTGCAATTTCAGAAGGTTGAATCGTTGTTATGTATAAATTTATCCATCGTTTTGCCCCGTAATTTTCAACGCCGATTCCAGGCACAAAAACCAAACAAAGTAAAATTATGGTAACAATTGCAAGTGGAAAAGAAAATTTTTTAAGAAAATCAATATCAAAAAACAAAGTTAAAACAAAAATAAAGGCTCCTATAACAAAACCGAACGCTTGTTTTTTAACAAAATAGAAAGAATCGTTATAAGTTGATTTTGCAGAATAATTACTTGCCGAATAAATAAACACAAGGCTTATTATGCATAACATAATAAGTGCAAAAATCATTAGAAATATAATAGGTTTTTTATTATTTGATTTATTTACTGTTTTCATAACCGTTAACCAAAGAAATAAAACGTTCGCCACGCTTTTCAAAGTCACTAAAACAATCAAAACTTGCGCAAGCCGGGCTAAGTAACACCGTATCACCTTTCTCTGCTAAAGTTGAAGCCGTGTAAAAAGCATAATCAAAATCAGGTATGACAGAAAAAGACGTATAATCTTCTTCAACAGCACTTTTTATCATATTAAAACGTGATGCTCCAGTTAAAATCGTGTGCTTTATTCCATAATATTTTATACTCTTAAAAAGATTATTATATTTTTCTCCTTTTTCGCTTCCACCTAAAATTAAAATGGTTGGCGTTACCATTGTTTTAATAGCGTTTATAGTTGAAAGTGTGTTCGTTGATTTTGAATCGTTTAGATACTTTACCCCGTTTATTTCTTTAACAAACTCTAACCTGTGTTTTACTCCTTTGAATTCTTTTATTGCATTTATCAATATATCATTATTTATACCTAAAATCTTACAAACGGCAATACAAAATAAAAGATTATATTGATTATGTTCTCCTATCAAAGAAAATTCATTTATTTTCATTATTTTTTCGTCTTTATAACAAAAATAATCGTTTTCGATATAGCAACCGTCAACCTTTTCTTTTAACGAAACAAAAATTACGTTACTTTTAATAGAATCACTAAACGATTTAACAATTTCGTCATCATAATTTAAAACAGCATAATCGTATTCACTTTGATTTTTTAATATTTTTTTCTTTAAAAAAGAATAATTTTCCATTGAATAATGCCTATCAAGGTGATTCGGTGAAATATTCAATACACAAGCAATATTTGGATTAAAGTTCTTTGTTGTTTCCAGCTGAAAACTTGAAACTTCACATAAAACAATACTTTCTTTATCAATTTCATTTATTTTTGATGATAAAGGTATGCCTATATTTCCTGCTAAAGTATAATTTAGATTAGCTTTGGAAAGAACTTCGTTTATCAGTGAAACGGTTGTGGTTTTACCGTTTGTTCCGGTTACCCCGATATACGTTGGTTGATTCAATAAATAAGAAAACTCTAACTCGCCCGTCACAAATTTGCCGTTTTCTTTAAAAAAAACAGCCAAGGGATGATTTAACGGCACCCCCGGGCTTAAAATTATTGCATCAAATATTTTAATATTATTCTTTATGCTTTCTATATCGGTTTTAATTGCATTTTTAGATAGCAATTTTTCAATAGAACTATTTACCTTTTCATTTTCAATTTCTTCGTAAATATAACATTTTGCCCTACAATCCAATATGTAATTCGCAATAGAAAAGCCACTCTTTGAAATACCGAAAACCAAAAAAGTTTTATTTGCTATATACATTTTACCTCACATTAGGGATAAAATTGAAAATATCCCCATAAAAATTGTTATTACCGAATAAATACAGCAAATTTTGCACTCTGAATATCCTTTTAATTGCAAATGATGGTGAAACGGCGCCATTAAAAAAACACGTTTTTTTGTCTTTTTATAGTGCAAAACTTGTATAATAACTGATATGCTTGATACAACGAACATTATTCCTAAAATAGGAACAAAAAAACTGTTAAAAGAAAAAATACTTATTGCGCTCAAAAAACCACCGAGCGCTAAAGAACCCGTATCACCCATAAAAACACACGCTTTATTTGAATTGAATAGTAAAAACGCAAGCAAACCGCCAATAAGAGAGAATATAACGATATAGTTATATTCTTGAAAATTTAAATCTCTATTTTCAAAATAAATAATAAGAAATAAAAATACAAGATAAATTATAGAAGTAGAAGTTGCTAAACCGTCAATACCGTCTGTTAAATTCACGCTGTTTGTCATAGCCAAAAAAATAAAAACAATAATAAATGCACTATAAAAACCTAAATCAATTTTATGTCTTGTAAAAGGAACGTAAAAATAAGTTAAATTGTTTTTTAACGAAAAAAAAGCACAAATCAACGCAATAATTATTTGAAAAATTATCTTTTGATAAGGCTTTAAGCCTTCGTTTTCTTTATATTTTAGTTTTATAAAATCGTCGATAAATCCAACGAGCATATAAGCAAAACCTATTGATAAAATCATATAAAAAATATTTACTTCTTTATTTGAAAAAATCAAACAAATTATCAACGAAGGTATTATAAAAAGAAGCCCGCCCATTGTCGGCGTGCCTTCTTTTGACTTATGATTTTCAACGTATTTTAATATAGGCTGTCCGGCTTTAATTTTCTTTAAAACAGGTATAAAAAAAGCCAAACAAAACAAAGACAAAACAAAACTACAAATCAAACATAAAAAAGCTTTTATCATATATTCAATAAACTATCAACGATATTTTTATCATTATATTCGTGCTTTATACCTAAAACTTCTTGGTAATTTTCACTTCCTTTCCCTGCAATTAAAACAATATCGCCCTTTTCCGATTTTTTAATTGCATATTTTATTCCTTCAATTCTATCTTCAATTAAAACGTAATTTTTCGTTTTGTTTTTTATACCTTCTTCTATTTGAAGTATTATTTCAAAAGGTTCTTCGTATCTTGGGTTATCCGTTGTAATTATTGTAAAATCAGAATACTCTCCGCTTATTTCGCCCATAATTTTTCTTTTGGATGTATCTCTGTTTCCACCACAACCGAAAACACAAATCAGTTTGCCACTAGTATATTTTTTTAGCGTTAAAATTGATTTTTTTAAGCCGTCCGGCGTATGCGCATAATCAATAAACACCTTAAAATCTTTATCGTAAATCATTTCAAGCCTTCCTTTTACGCCTGAAAAACTTTCAATTGATTCTTTAATTCTTTCCGTTTTAACGCCTAACATTAAGCATGCGGAAACAGCAGACAAAGTATTGTATATATTAAACTTTCCAAGTAGTTTGCTTTTTATTTCATAAACGTTATCAAAAACGTTTAAAATATACGAACTTAAAAAATTTTTTTCAACTATATCAATCGCAAAATTATCAGACGGGTTTTCTATGCCGTAAGTTATTACGTTTTTATATTTTTTGCTTAATACATAGCCCATTTCGTCATCAATATTTGCAACAATACCTTTACATTTCTTAAATAACTTTAATTTTGCGCTTTTATATTCTTCCATACACGAAAAAAAATCCAAGTGATCTTGTGTTAAGTTTGTAAAAATACCTATATCAAATATTATCCCGTCAACTTTTCTTAAAAACAAAGAGTGCGCAGATACTTCCATACAAACAATTTTTATTCCGTCGTTAGCCATTAACGAAAAATACTTAAATAATTCTATAGGATCGGGTGTAGTCAAATTTGTTTCTATAAACTTATCGTTATAAAAAATCCCCAAAGTTCCTATAACGCCACATTTAATATTATTATATTCAAAAATGTGCCTAATCATAAAAGAAGTCGTCGTTTTTCCGTTTGTTCCCGTTATCCCGATAATTTTAAGCTTTTTTTCGGGATTTTTATAAAAATTACTTGCTATAATCCCCAACTCTTTTCTACTGTCTTCAACAATAATTTGAGTTATTTTCAAATCTTTAAGTTCACGTTCAACTACAATTGCAATTGCCCCGTCTTTTTCAACTTCTAAAGAAAAAATATGGCTATCTGTATTTTCACCATTGATACAAATAAACATTGAACCTTTTTGCACTTCTTTGCTTTTTATCGTTATATCAACAATATTTATATCTTTTTTACCAACAATTTTTTTAACGTTAACGTTTTTTAATAATTCATTTAATTTCATATTTCACCTTAAAAATATGATATTAAAAACAAAAAGGAAAAAACTAAAACTATTTGTCAAAAAAAATATTTAAAAGTAAAAAACGCTTTATTAAAAAGTAAAGCGTTATATGTTTTATTTTTTTTATAAAAGTAATGCTGCCGCACCGATTATTCCGGCATCATTGCCGAGTTTTGCCGTTAAAATTTCAGTTTTCGGTGCAAATTTATAACCGTATTCAAACTTTTTGATATAATCCGAAACAAAATCCGTTAAATAAGAGCCTTGAGCACTTAAACCACCACCCAAAATAACGGCATCAGGCCTAAAAATATTAAGCATATTCAATATACTTTCGGATAAATACATAACGTAGTTATCACGAACTACTATTGCAGATTTGTCTCCTTTTTTTGCGCACTCAAAAGCAGTCTTTCCGTCAACTTTATTTATATCACCCGAAACGAAATCCCACATGATTGATTTTTTATCGGAATTCATAACTTCTTTTGTTTGTTCAATCAAAGCCGTTGCCGAAACGTATTGTTCAATACAACCGTTTCTTCCACAACCACAAGGCTTACCACCGAATATAAGTGTTGTGTGCCCTAATTCAGTGCCTTTTGCATGCCCACCTTCATAAAGTTTTTTATCTATAACTATTCCGCCACCAACACCTGTTCCAAGCGTAAACATAATACATGAATCAAATTCTTTTGCAACCCCATAAATCGCTTCGGCTAAAGTTGCAACGTTTGCATCGTTTGAAATTTCAATTCTAACGTCAAAATATTTTTTAAGTTCTTTAACAAATTCTACGTTAAGCCAACCGAGATTAGGCAAAAATTCTACGATACCTTTTTCTCTTGAAACGGCACCAGGACAACCAACGCCTATCCCGTTTATATCTTTAGTTGTTATTTTAAATTCTGAAAAAAGTTCGTTAATCTGTTCAACCATGTTGGCGATACACTTTTCAGCCGTTTTTTCTGTCTTTCTACGGTTACTTTTTACTATCATGCCTCTTTCATTAACCAAGCCGATTTTTATGCTCATTCCGCCGATATCAATACCAATTGAATACATTATTTCTCCTCCATCATAGACTTAACTTTCATAAGCCTTGTTCTACTGCCTCTTTCGTTCTCTTCAAGTTTCATAGTTATATATTTTATCGTTTCTTCTATATTTGGAATCAAAACGTATTCCAAAGCATTAACACGCCTTTTACCTTTTTCTATCTCTTCAGCAAGCATAGAAGTCGTTTTTTCTATTTCGGCAAGACGGATAAGTTTAATTAAAACTTTACCCATTGTATCAACGGAATAATCAGCTTCACTTGTAACGTCAATAAAAGAATACGGATATTTGTTTTTAGAAGTTTTTTCGCTTATATTAAACTTTGGAACTTCAATACTCATTATATTAGACTTTTCGCATTCCAAATCAACTGAAACTGAAGGGATTGAAAAAGCAAGTTCAATATCCGCTAAACTCATAAAACTTCTTGCAACGGCAAATTGGGATAAAACACTTGACACGTCATTTTCCACTTCATCACGTAAAACTTTGTTTTCACGTATGATTTTAGAAAAACGACGAACCATTTCATCCGTTTTATCCTTTAAAAGCTTATGCCCACGCTTTGCGGTTTTAAGCCTGTTTTTAAGTTTTTTCAACTCCATTCTTGTGGGGTTGACGTTTAATCTTGCCATTATTTATTTCCAACTAATCTTTTAAATATTTTTCAATATATTTTTCTTTAATACGTTTTAATTCACCTTTCGGTAAAATCTTAAGAAGTTTCCAACCGATATCAAGCGTTTCTTCAACAGATCTATTGGTTGTAAAACCTTGTGAAACGTATTCTTTTTCAAAATTCTCGGCAAATTTAGCATAAAGTTTATCAATATCGGTAAGTGCTGCATCACCTAATATTGCAGAAAGTTCTTTTGCTTCTTTTCCCCTTGCATAAGCAGCGAATAATTGATTCATTGTATCAGCATGGTCTTCTCTCGTTTTTCCGTCGCCAATACCTTTATCTTTAAGTCTTGAAAGTGAAGGCAAAACGTCTATAGGCGGATTAACGCCCTTTTTATAAAGTTCACGTGATAAGATAATTTGCCCTTCGGTAATATAACCCGTAAGATCAGGGATTGGGTGTGTTTTATCGTCTTCAGGCATCGTTAAAATAGGAATTTGCGTAATTGATCCCTTTTTACCTTTTATTCTTCCTGCCCTTTCATACATTGTAGCAAGGTCGGTATACAAATATCCCGGATAACCACGACGGCCCGGAACTTCTTTTCTTGCCGCAGAAATCTCTCTTAAAGCTTCGCAGTAGTTTGTTATATCGGTGATAATAACCAAAACGTGCATACCCAAATCATACGCAAGATATTCGGCACAAGTGAGTGCCATACGTGGTGTTGAAATACGTTCAATAGCAGGATCGTTTGCAAGGTTCGTGAACATAACAGTTCTCTCTATTGCACCCGTCTTCTTAAAATCGGAAACAAAATATTCTGCTTCCTCATAAGTAATACCAACTGCAGCAAAAACAACAGCAAATTTTTCGTTACTCTTTAATACCTTTGCCTGTCTTGCAATTTGCGCTGCAAGTTCCGCATGTGGTAAACCACTCATAGAAAACACAGGTAGTTTTTGACCTCTGACCAAAGTGTTTAAACCGTCTATTGCCGAAATACCCGTTTGAATAAATTCGTTTGGATAGTCACGTGCAGCCGGGTTTATAGGTTCACCGTTTATATCCACTTTCTTTTGACTGATATGCGGTGCACCCCCGTCTCTTGGATTACCCATACCGTCAAAAACTCTGCCGAGCATATCTTCAGATACGGCTAAAGTCTGGCTTTTACCGGTAAATCTTGCTTTACTTGTTGAAATTTGTAGCCCTTGTGCACTTTCAAAAAGTTGAACAAGTGCTTTATCTCTGTTAATTTCAAGAACTTTACCACGCCTTATCTCGCCGTCTTTTTGAACAACGTCAACTAATTCGTTATACTTAACGCCTTCTACGCCTTCAACGAGCATTATCGGGCCTACAACTTCTTTTATCGTTTTATATTCCTTAAACATTTTCGTTCCCTCCGTTCATCATGTCGTTAAGGGCGCTACATATTTCTTTATCAATATTTTCAATTTCTTCCATAGCAGATTCCGGAATATATTTAGCACGGCCTATTTTTTCTCTAACCGGTAAATTTATAATATCCGAATAATCTACGTCTTTATCAAGCGCATTATTTGCAAGCCTATGGAAATCAAATATAATCTTTAACATTTTATATTGTTTTTCAAGTGAAGCATAAGTATCAACTTCATGGAAAGCATTTTGATGCAAATAGTCTTCACGAATAGATTTTGCAGTTTCCATAGTCAATCTGTCGTGATATGAAAGCGCATCTGCACCAACTAATCTGACAATTTCGTCCAGCTCTGCTTCTTCTTGTAAAATCGTCATGGCAAATGTTCTTAATTTTATAAAATCAGCCGAAATATTTTCGTTATACCAGTCAGTTAATTTATCTGCATATAAAGAATAACTAATAAGCCAATCTATTGCCGGGAAATGCCTTTTGTATGCAAGAGACGAAGATAAACCCCAGAAAACTTTAACAATACGAAGCGTTGCTTGAGAAACAGGTTCTGATAAATCTCCGCCTTGTGGAGAAACGGCACCAATTGCCGTAATTGAACCTTGCCTGTCATCACTACCTAAAACGTTAACGTAACCTGCCCTTTCATAGAATTCTGCAAGACGTGACGATAGATATGCAGGATATCCTTCTTCACCCGGCATTTCTTCTAAACGACCGCTCATTTCTCTTAAGGCTTCAGCCCAACGAGAAGTTGAATCAGCCATTATAGCAACGTTATATCCCATATCTCTGAAATATTCTGCAATCGTTATACCTGTATAAATTGATGCTTCACGAGCAGCAACAGGCATATCCGATGTGTTTGCAATAAGAACGGTTCTTTTCATTAACGGTTCGCCCGATTTCGGATCTTTTAATTCAGGAAATTC
The DNA here is from genome assembly GCA_045598745.1 of Christensenellaceae bacterium. Taxonomy (GTDB): domain Bacteria; phylum Bacillota; class Clostridia; order Christensenellales; family Borkfalkiaceae; genus UBA1259. Next base: position 7,295 of record JAZLMT010000070.1, on the reverse strand, counting down.
ATTTAAAACGTCCGTCATTTCGTTTCCACGTTCACCGCAACCGATATAAACGATAATATCTGCATCAGCCCATTTTGCAAGTTGGTGTTGAACAACCGTTTTTCCACTTCCAAACGGTCCCGGAACAGCGGCAACACCACCTTTTGCTATCGGAAAAAGTGTATCAATAACACGTTGCCCTGTTACCATAGGCATATTCGGCGTCATCTTTGATTTATATGGTCTACCCTTTCTAACCGGCCATTTTTGAAGCATACAAACTTCTTTTTCTTCGTTTTTTTCATTTTTTATTACGGCAATTGTTTCGGTTATATTATATTCGCCGTCAAAAATCTTAACGATTTCACCACTAACGCCAAAAGGAACCATTATTTTATGATTTACTATACTCGTTTCTTGAACAAATCCCAAAATATCACCGGCTACAACTTTATCGCCGACCTTTTTTAACGGGTTAAATTTCCACTTCTTTTCGTGATCAATGGAATTAACGTTAATACCACGGCAAATTCTATCGCCGTATTTTTCATACACCTTTAATAACGGCCTTTCAATACCATCGTAAATCCCCTCAATCAACCCCGGTGCAAGTTCAACCGATAATGGTGCATAAGTAGATTCAACGATTTCGCCAGGACCTAGGCCACTGGTTTCTTCATAAACTTGAATAGAAGCCTTATCACCTCTTAATTCAATAATTTCGCCAATAAGTTTTTTGTCCGACACCTTAACAACGTCAAACAACTTACTGTCTGCCATATTTTCAGCAAGAATTAACGGTCCCGAAACCTTAACTATTTTTCCCTGCATGATTTTCTCCTTGTTTACTTATTATTAAATAATATATCTACGCCAAGTGCTTTTTCCATAGCGTTTTTTATTCCTTCCATACCGTATCCGTTGCTACCCTTTCCGGACGGAACGGAAAGTATTATCGGATATGGTGAAGTTAAATACTTTTTAATTTGCTCATCTATTTCTTTTGCAATAGCGTCTGTTATAAAAATAATTTGATATTTTTTTGCTATTTCTTTTAATAATTCTCTTGCATTTAACGAATTTGTTACAGGATAAGCGTCAACGCCACCTGCTTTAAAAGCGAGAACACTATCGCCGTCACCTATAATAGCCATTTTACCCTTCATAAGTTTCCAACAGCCTCCCTAAAATCTCACTTTTATCCAACCCGTTATTTAATCCAACCATAATAATTCTAACGTTTTGTATTTCGTTTAATTTATAATAGCAATATAAAGCAAAAGGAATATATCCACCCGTTTCATACTTCATCTTTTTAAGTAGTTTAATCGTAAAACTGTTAACTTGATTTTCAAAAGCAGAAAACGGCAATCCTTTATTTAAAGAATCAACTGCAAGAGATATTATTTCACCGTAAGGCAAAAACTTTATCTTTTCGTTAATATTCTCTATTGATTCGGTGCATAAAAGCTTAAAATCGTTTAAAGAAACCTTTCCACCCAAAAGAAAAGAATCTTTTGCCAAATCAAAATCTCTATAACGGAGTGCCGTTGAAACGTTTGTCATATCAACCTTAAAGGTAAATATTTCTTTCAAAAGTTTATCACTTTTAGAAATGCTGTATAGTTCGTTATATAAAGCCTTTTTTATCGTTCTTCCGATAATTTCACCCGCTTCATGCCACATAACGAAAATTTTATCGCACTCTGAAATAGCAGACGAAAGATATGGCGAGAAAAACCTATAATCGTCATTAAAAATTCTTTCACCCATTAAACCCGCTTCAACATTTCCATGACATACAAGCATTTTTTCAGCATCAATCTTTAAAAATTTAGCTTTAATAAACGCGTCTGCATTGTGATAGTCGTAAGGAATCAAAAAATAATCCTTAAAACTCTCACTTGGAGACGTTGAACGAATAAAACTTAAAAGTTTCTTTTCTTCGGCATATAAAATTTTTTCAAAATCCAAAGGGTTAGAAATATTTACGCCTTCACCGAAATTCACTTCAGAAAGAATTCTTAACGCATCAATCGGTGTAGAATCAATCATTCTCTTTAACCTTTCTAATCCCAAAAGATTATTGGTTAAAGCCTTTGCCCTTGCATTTGAATAAAGAACGTTTGCCATTAGTTAAATAATTTCTCCGCAATATCTGTTATCATTTGATTTTTTCTACTATCTAATATAGACTTAAAAGTTAAATCTTTATCGGAAACGGCACCTACTAAATAAACACCGCCTAAAAAATCACCTTTTCTATCATTGATTTTAAGATTGTTTTTCTTAAAGATATCAAGATTTATTAAATCTTCTTTAGATAAAACGTTATCACTTGATAAAATTATTTCATCATCTTTTTCAGAAAAATCTATAATATTTTTTTCAACAAAAGAGAGATACTTTTTCTTATCAAGTTTTAACATTTGTTGATAAACCTTATCAATAATTTCACTGATTAATTCTTGCTTTTTTTGAAGCAAAATCTTTCTTTTATCAAGTTCCGCAACAGTCAAACGGCGTTTAACTATCTCTTCTTTTTGAACTTTTAATTGTTCCCTTTCGTTTTTAAGATAATCATCAACCCACTTTTCTGCTTCCTTAATCAATAAATTACCTTCATATTTAGCATTATCAACTATAGAAGACGCCTTCTTTTCCGCATCGGAAATAATTTTATTTATTATTGCTTCTTTTCCTTCCATAATTATTCCTTATTAAAGCATTAATAAAATAGAAACAACTAATCCCAAGATAGCATAAGTTTCAACCATTGCCGGGAAAAGAATCAATTTTCCTGAAAGAGATTCGTCTTTTGCAACGGCATAAATTCCACCAACGGCTGTTTTACCTTGGAATATTCCGGAAATTAAGCCTGTTAATGCTAACGGCATTGCTGCAGCAAAAATCTTTGCGCCTGCAATTGCTTCCATACCTGCCGTAATTTGCCCCATACCCATTATTGCAAGAACAAATCCGTAAATACCCTGTGTTGCAGGAAGAACAACTAAAATCAAAACCTTACTGAACTTCTTTGAATCTTCTGCTAAAACTCCTGCAGCGGCTGAACCTGTATACATAAGCCCTATTGCAGAACCGCATCCACAAAGACCTGCACAGATTGCTAAACCCAACGTAGCTAATGCTTCACCTGTCATAATAACCTCCTAAAATTAAGTTATTTTTTATTTTGTTAAATATATATAATTCATACTTGAGCCAAGTGGAGTAAACTTCCTACCTTCTCCAGTATAAAATTTACCGAAAAATTCAATGTATTGCAAACGACTATCGTGTATATATGCACCCAAAACGTTCATAGCAACGTTAAATACGTGCCCTATAACAATAACGATTCCACCAAGAACGTAAGTTACACCACCCGAAGACATTATTGAAAGCCCCATATCGTTAAACGTTTGTGCTATAATCATACCCGAAAGCATTAAACCGAATAACCTTGCATAACTTAAAATATCACTCATTAAATTTATCAAACCGTAAACAGCACCAAAACCCTTTGTGAATTTACCGAAACCTTTTTCGTTTCGTCCTGCTGTCAAAGCGGCTAAAACAATCGTAACAATTAATATAATCAAACCCGGCGTTTGCATATCTAAAAAGAATTTTGAAGCACTCTCACCCATAACTCCTTCAATTCCGTTTGGAAGAAGCATTGAAAATAAAAGTGGCATACCTGCAAAAACCAAACCGATAAAGAAAACAACCCAGTCAATACCTTCAAAAATTCCACCGATAATATCGCCTTGCTTAAAACAATTTATTGCTTTGCAAAAATAACCTACGGCAATTTGCAAAACGCCAAGACCAAGGCAACCCATTAAAATCACCATAAGCCCCGTCATATCAGTTGCACCTTCACCGCCCGTTTCGGGAACCGGATTTGGCAAAACCGAAGAACTAAAAACCGATACGCCGAAAAATGAATTAAATAACAGCCCGAAAATTATAGTTGATATACCACCCAAAGTGATTATATACCATAATCTTCTCGTTCCGTTATCAACTTTTATCTTTCTAGCCAAAATAAGTCCCAAAACAACCATTATAACGCCATATCCAACGTCTGCCATTATTATACCCATAAACAACATAAAGAAGAAAAATATAACTTTTGACGGATCCATTTCTCTATAATTAGGCGTTGAATACATATCTGTAACAAATTCCGTTTGGCGAACTATAGGTTTGTTTTTAACAAGCGTCGGCGGAACTTCGTCTTCTTTCGGTTTTGAAGTTTCAATAAATATAGCATCACTTATTTCTTTTAGTTTTAAGGTTACTTCTTCAATTTTGTCGGTTGGAACGTAGCCCTCTAATAAAAAAGTTTTTTGAGTATAATAAAAATCGTTTTTATCTAAAACCTTTTCATTTTCAAACTTATATCTATCACAAAGAATTTTAATGTTTTTTAATTTATATAAATTTGAATATATTTCTTTATATAGATTCTGTATCTTCTTATTTGATTTATCAATATCACTTTTAATTTCTTCTAATTTTTCTTTTGCAGTGCAATCAAAATGATACGGGCATGGTGAAAAAGCATTTCCACTTAAAAGTGAATAAATATTTTCGCCTTCATTTCTATGACATATAATGCAAATTAAAGATGTTGAATCTCTATTTATCACTTCAAATTCAATATCTTCCCTATCTTTTAAGATTGATTCCAAATTCAAAAGTTTATCAAGTGCAATAGTCCCGTAAAAGCACCTTGAATAATTCGTATCGTAATAATCGGAAAATTTACCGTTTGAATTATAATACGGCATCATTTGTGAATACAAATTATTATATCCGTTTATTTTATTTTTTTCTTGCGAAATACCATTTATAATTTTTTCAAAATCGCTAACTGACTTTAAAATCGTTTCTTCTTTATCTAATATGTTTATAAATTCATTATAAGAAACAAAGAAATTCTTTATATAAGATAAATCAGCTTTTTCTAACAAAACTTTGTTTTTCTCGGATTCAACACAAGAAACAATAAAATCAATAACTTTTTTTGTCCTGTCAAAATTATCAGCACACAAGAAAACTTGCTCTTCTTTTTTATCGGTTTCAATTTCAAAATCGGATATTTTATCCATTTCAAAAAAACCGAACTTAAAAAGAGCATTTAAAACGTCTTCTTGATTATTTATAAGCCCTAAAAGCTTAAATTTTGACATTTCAACAATTGCCATAGTTAACCGATTATTTCCTTCAACTCATCTAAAACAATATTATCTATCTTTGAACGAACAGAATTGATTAAAGAATCTGCTTCCAAAACGCCTGTTTCAATCTTCTTATTATATTCTTTTTCGGCTTTTTCTTCTGCCGATTTAATTTCTTTCTTTTTTTCAAGTTTAAAAGATGTTATCGCTTCTTCTTTTATAGAATCACTTTTAGCAACACATTCTTTAGAAATAACTTTAACATTATTTGAAGCATCTTTCAAAATCTCTTCGGATTTTTTTTCTGCTTCAAGAATAGAATTAATAATTTCGTTCATATAGTTCTCCCATTTTGTTTTATTATAGAACTTTTTTAAATAAAAATCAAATATATAATTAACACAATTAACATAATAATACATACAATAACTATATCTTTTATTATTCTTAAAAAAAATTTTTAAAAAAATCAAAATAATACTAAAAAACACTTGCTTTTTATTAAATAATTTGGTAACATATTCTAGCAATCTTTTGAAAGGCATGGAAGCTTAGCTCAGCTGGGAGAGCATCTGCCTTACAAGCAGAGGGTCACAGGTTCGAGCCCTGTAGTTTCCACCATTATTCAAAAGATTGCACGGATGCGGGAATGGCTCAGTGGTAGAGCGTTGCCTTGCCAAGGCAAATGTCGCGAGTTCGAATCTCGTTTCCCGCTCCATTTTTTTTAAATGAAAAAATGGCGCCATAGCCAAGTGGTAAGGCTCAGGTCTGCAAAACCTTCACCCCCAGTCCGAATCTGGGTGGCGCCTCCAAAATGCCGAAGTGGCGGAATAGGCAGACGCAAGGGACTTAAAATCCCTCGGTGGCAACACCGTGCCGGTTCAAGTCCGGCCTCCGGCACCATACCGTTCTAACTTGAACCTTTTGTTTAAGTAGAACGGTATTTTTATTAGGAAAATACTGACGATTTTCCACTTTTGCATTTTTTGCCAATTTTAAAAAACCTATGAATAATTCATTTTTTATTCATTTTTATTTTTAAATTTTCACATCAAAAAACGATAGGAATTTCCTATCGTTTTTCTTGTTTTTATAAGCGAAAAAAATTATTCATCAAATTTTCGCTTGTCAAGCCCCCTTTTTACTACATTTTTTTCCAATTTTTTATCTATTTTTACACAAAAAAACACATTTCAAAAAAATATTTTTAAATCTTCATTTTTTCTTTCAAAACTTTTAATTCGTATTCATATTGCTCTTTTGTCAATATGTTCCTTTCATAAAAAAGTTTTAACGTCTTTAATTGTTCCTCATACAAATCTTTATTTGTGATTTTCTTTTCTTCCATAACAGCACCTAAATTTCTTTTTTTAATGTATCTTTAATTTTAGTAATTATACCCTTTATCTTCTTCGTTGAAGTAATATGATTTTCCTTCTTTAGTCTTTATTAAAGTTAAAGTTTCTCTATCTGGGTTTCCTCCATTTTCAATTATTTTCTTTCGTGCAAATTCTGTAACTAAAGAAATATTACTCATTAACTTTTCAACGTCGGTAAACAAATCTTAATTTATTTTTTGAAGTATATACCACATTTCTTTTCCGTTTTTCTCGACTTTTAGTAAGTAGGTTATATTGATATGACCTTCACCATAAGGGTTACAAGTAACATATTCCCCGTCAATGTTAAATTTTTTATTAATTTATAATCCATTTTAATCCCATTTATAGAATAAAAAACATTACTCTATATTATTAATCATAATTTTATTTATATTACATTCTCCGTTATATATTTTGTTCTTTAGTTAATATATTGCTCTCAAAAAATTAATTTTTTTGAATATTCTATTTTCTATTCCCCTTGTTTTTTGTCCTTGGCTAACTCACTTTGTCATAGCACAGCGAAAGTTTCAAGGATAAAAAATTTTTTTCTTTTTTATTTTATTATTCTACCCCTTAACAAAAACTTTTTTATTCTTTCCTTGATACTTTCTCTATTACTTTAATTTCATAATTCGTTTCGTTCTATGACTCCGTTTGTTTTAGCCTTCGGGCAAAAAACATTATAAGGAGTATAGAATATGAAACATTTCTATCAAACAAAAAATAATTTATCCGACGTTAT
>JAZLMT010000069.1:0-15517 GCA_045598745.1 Christensenellaceae bacterium | reverse complement strand
CGACGGTGTTACCGAAGCGCAAAACAGTAACGGTGAATTGTTGGGTGAAGAAAGATTATTAAATATTATCAACGAAAAAGAGTTTGCCGACATGAAGGAACTTTGCCACTACGTTAAATCAAAGGTTGACGAATACGTTGGTGACGCACCTCAATTTGACGATATAACTATGGTTGCCTTAAAATATATAGGCACTGCGCCTGCACCTTCTTATACGAGCGAAAAGGCTTCTTTAGACGATATTCCTATGGTTACCGAGTTTATTGAAGGTGAACTTGAAAAGATAGATTGCCCTATGAAAATAGTAACGCAAATCAATATTGCAATAGACGAAATTTATAGCAATATCGTTCGTTACGGTTATGCTAAAGAACCGGGGCCAATAACCGTAAGCATAAGGATTAAAGAAGATCCAAAGGCAATAAGCGTAAGATTTGTTGACGAGGGTGTTCCGTATAATCCGTTAACCAAAGCCGATCCGGACGTAACTCTTTCAGCCGAAGAAAGAAAGATAGGCGGGCTTGGAATATATATGGTTAAAAAGAGTATGGACGACTTAAAGTATAAATACGCAGACGGTAAAAACATATTTACTATAACAAAAAAATTACAATAGGCTTTAGTTTAATGAATAATAGGTTTAGTAAATTTTTTGTTTTTTGTATTCTATTGATGAATGTATTACGTTAAATTTGATAAGCACATAAAAGTCGGGAAAAAGGTGAAATAATTAAAAAGTGCTTTTTATCTGAATTTTTATCAAGTATATATTGATTGATAAATTTCTTGACTTTTAATTTTTATTTTGTTAAAATACAGTTATAATCTAGGCGTGGAAAAAACGTGAGTAGAAAAACTTTAATTAGGTAGAGAAAAAGTGCCATGGGCTGAAAGCACTTTATAAACTGTTTTTTGAAGTTTCAGTTTCGGAGCCTTTTGGTGAAAAGATTTATCGTTAAACCAAATGCGTGTGTAGCAACAAAAGCACTTTAAGAGTAGAACTTTTTGTTCTGAAATAGGGTGGTACCGCGAGCAAACTCGTCCCTATGGGATAGTTTGCTTTTTTATTTTTAAAATTATAGGAGAAGATATATGAAAGAAAAACTTTTAGAGATTATTGAAAACTCTGAAAAAGCGATTGCTTCTTGTAAAAGTGAAAACGAACTTCAAACCGTTAAGAATACCATTTTAGGTAAAACGGGTAGTTTAACCGCTTTAATGAAAGAACTTCCTAATTTAGAAGTTTCTCTCCGTGCCGAAATGGGCAAGATGGTAAATATGGCTAAAAACCAAATTTCCGAAAAGATTGAAGTTAGAAGAAACGAACTTAAACTTAAAGAATCGGAAGTGTCTAAAGACTTTGACTGCACCGTTCCGGGCTTTATTCCGTTTAAGGGTGGGCTTCATCCTATAACGCAAATGTGTTATGACCTAAACGACGCTTTTCGTTCTATGGGGTTTGAAATATTTCAAGAAGATGACGTTACGAGTGAATTATACGGTTTTGATAACTTGAACTTTCCACCTAATCACCCTGCACGTGAAAGCATGGATACATACTGGCTTAAAGGGCACGATAAAGGTGATGCGTCTAAAAAACTATGCCTTCGTCCGCATTTAACGGGTGGTAGCGTTAGATATATGCAAACGCATAAACCGCCGTATCGTTTCGTTTATCCGGGCCCTGTATACCGTAATGAAACCACTGATGCTAGACACGAACGTGCTTTCTTTCAATACGAAGCACTTATCGTTGATAAAAACTTCACCTTCTCTGCTGGTAAAGTTATGATTAAGAGTATTCTTTCTAAAGTCTTCGGGTGTGACGTTCCCGTTAGAATGAGGGCAGGTTTCTTCCCGTTCGTTGAACCGGGCTTTGAAATTGATATGGGTTGCCTTGTTTGCGGTGGAAAAGGTTGTTCCGTTTGTAAACACGTTGGTTGGATAGAAGTTATGCCGGGCGGAACTCCGCATCCAAACGTTTTGCGTTCTGCAGGTTTGGACCCCGATGAATATACGGGCTTCTACGTTAATATCGGGCTTGACCGTCTTGTTATGATGCGTTACGGCGTTGATGACGTAAGGCTATTCCACAGCGCAGATTTAAGATTCTTAAAACAATTTAATTAAGGAGAAAGATTATGAAACTATCGTTAAATTGGATTAAAGATTACGTTGATTTAGGTGATATAAGCGTTGATAAACTTGCTTTTGACTTGACGATGTCTACCGTTGAAGTTGAAGGAACTGAAGATTTATCAAAGCGTTTTGAAAATATGTTCCTTGGCGAAATTAAAGAAGTTTTGCCACACCCAAATGCCGATATGTTAAGAATTTGCAAGGTTGACCTTGGTGATAATATTTACGATATTGTTTGCGGTGGTTCTAATCTTAACGTAGGCATGAAGGTTGCCGTTGCTGCGCCTGGCTCTATAGTTCGTTGGCACGGCGAAGGCGAACCTGTTGAAATCAAGAAGGCAAAACTACGTGGCGTTGAAAGTTACGGCATGATTTGTGCTTCTTCCGAAATAGGTTTAATAGATTTGTTTCCACCGAAAGACGAAAGAGAAATAGTAGATTTATCCGCTTTTGATTTCAAAGCAGGAACACCGTTAGCAAAAGCACTTGATATGGAAGACGTGCTTATTGAAATAGATAATAAGTCTATGACTAACCGTCCGGATTTATGGGGGCATTACGGAATTGCACGTGAACTTGCTGCGCTTTACGATTTACCGCTTAAAGAATTTAAGCCGTATAAACCTAGTAAAGACGGCGGGCTTAATATTGAAATAGAAGACAGTTCTCGCTGTGCAAGATATATCGGCGTATCAATGGAAAACGTTGACGTAAGACCTTCACCGTATAAAATTCAAAACAGAATTTTTAAGGTGGGTATGCGCCCGATAAACGCGCTTGTAGATATAACGAACTACGTTATGCTTGCAGTAGGGCAACCTACACACGCTTTTGATACCGATACTATCGTTGATCATATTACGATTAGACACGCTAAAAACAAAGAACAACTTGAATTATTAAACAGCAAGAAACTTGACTTACTAGATGACGATTTGGTTATTGCCGACGGACGTGGACCTATTGCACTTGCCGGTGTTATGGGTGGAAAAGACGATTCAATTCTTCCAACGACAAATAAGGTTATATTAGAAGTTGCAAACTTTGAGTCAACCGGTATTCGTAGAACGGCTTTAAGATACGACAACAGAACGGAAGCGTCTTCAAGATACGAAAAGGCACTTGATCCGGAGCGTTGTGATTTGGCTCTTTCACTTGCTATGGAAATGTTTAATGAATTATTTAGCGGTGTTAAAGTAGTTGGCTTTACTGATAAATACCAAAACAAATTAAAGAATAAAGAGTTGGATATAAGCCTTGAATGGCTTTCTAAAAGGCTTGGAAGAAAGATTGAAAACAACGTTATTAAAGCGCAACTTTCCCGTCTTGGATTTGACATATCTTTTGCAGGCGATAATATGCATGTTGTCGTTCCTTCTTGGCGTTCAACCGGTGACGTTTCTATAAAAGCTGATATGATGGAAGAAGTTGCAAGAATGTTCGGCTATGAAAACTTTGAACCGACTTTGATCACTACTTCTTTTGAAGGCGCTATCAATCAGTTGGATATAAGCCTTGTTAGAAACATTAAAGAATATTTAGCACTACGTTGCGGTATGCAAGAAGTGTTCACTTATCCGTGGATGAAAGATCAATATGCAAACGCAATATTAAGCGACTTGTCTAACACGATGGAACTTTCAACTCCACCGGCACCGGACGAAAAATACGTTCGTTCTTCACTACTTCCTAATATTTGTGAAGCAGTTGCAAAAAACGAAAGATATTTTAACGAGTTCGCTATTTTTGAAGAGGCACAAGTGATTTCAAGCGAAAAGTTTACTGCGCTTTATGATGAGAGAGAATTTTTACCGAAACAAACGAGAAAAATTGCAGGTGCGTTTGTAGGAAGTTATAAAGATTTAACTTCGCTTTTCCGCTCGGCAAAGGGAACGCTTGAATATATGCCGAAATTTACTCACATGGAAGGTTTTACTTTTGAAAAGACAAATAAGCCTTTCTGGGCAGACGAAACGGTTTGGCTAAACATTAAACGTGGCGACGTTTTAGTCGGCGAAATGGGGTTGCTTTCAAAGAAGGCTTCACTTGCTTGCGATATTAAAAACGTTGCGACCATATTGTTTGAAATTGATACTACTTTGCTTAAACCGTTCACTTCAAGAACGAATAAATTTACGCATTTACCTGAATATCCGCTTGTTGACTATGATATTTCGCTTTTGTTTGACGAGAATATGAAGTGGGAACAAATCAAAGAAGTTTTGGATAGGCAAGTTAATAAAAACGAATTCTTGCATGGGGCAGACTTTATTGACGAATATCGTGGCAAACAAATAGAAGCCGGTAAAAAGTCGGTAACGATAAGGCTCACGATAGGTTCAATGGATAAGACGTTGACTTCGCAAGAAATAGAAAAAGTTGCTAACAACGTTTTAGGTGCGTTAAAGAACATTTTAAAAGCAGATATAAGACTTCAATAAAGAATAAATACAGGCGTTAAAAAGACGCCTGTATTTTTTTAGATAATATTTTATATAAAAAATTGTTATATAAAATTATATTTGCACTTTTTTATACACTTGACGGAAAGCCTTTTTTTGTGATAAAATATTTTAAATTTATAAAGGAGTAGTGTAGCCGTTATTTTTGCCGTTAAGATTAAATAAAATTGATTATTTTAACTGTAAAATGGCAAAAATTACGTAAGGCATTTATTCCGAAATCTTATTTATTAAGGAAGTCTATAATGACATCAAAAGATATAGCAGAATTGCTTTTTCCAAACGTTAAACAAACTATAAGCGACCTTTTAGCATTGTTTCCTAATAGAAAGTTAAAAGAAAATGCTAAAGTAACAAGATTTGCACCAAGCCCAACGGGATACGTTCACATCGGTGGCGTTTATCAGTGTTTGATAAACAACGCTTATGCTAAACAAAACGACGGCATAATGTTTTTAAGATGCGAAGATACCGATAAGAAGAGAGAAGTTGAAGGCGCTGCAAATTTAATTTATCCAACGCTTAAAAAATTAGGCGTTAATTTTGACGAAGGGTTTATTTCAGATACCGAAGAAAGCGGTGAATACGGGCCTTACCTTCAAAGCAAAAGGAACGGCTACTATTTGGTATTCGTAAAAGAGTTGGTTGCTAAAGGTTTAGCATATCCTTGTTTTTGTTCCGATGAAGACGAAGATGGTTCTAAAAACGAACAAAAGAGATTGCACGTTCCGACGGGTTATTACGGAAGATGGGCAAAATGCAGAAATTTATCATACGAACAAATAAAAGAAAAACTTGATGAGGGCAAGCCTTTTAAGATAAGAATTAAATCTTCGGGTGACGGATTCAACAAGATTATGGTTCACGATTTGCTTCGTGGTGAAATTGAGTTTTTGGAAAACTACGTTGATTACGTTTTGCTTAAAACGGATTTAACACCGGTTTATCATTTGGCGCATTTGGTTGACGATACGCTTATGCACACCACAACGATTATTCGTGATGAGTCTTGGCTTCCGAGTTTACCTCTTCATTATCAATTGTTTGATTATGCGGGAATTGAAAGAAAAGAATATCTTCACACTGCACAAGTTATGACCATTGATCCGGAAACCAACGTGTTGAGAAAGATAAGCAAAAGATACGATAATTGGGCAGACAGCAGATGGTTTTTGGAAAACGGTTATCCGTATTCGGCTGTTCACGAATATATAATGAACTTAATCAACTCAAACTTTGAAGATTGGAGAAAAGAAAATCCAACTCTTCCGTTATCGGCTTTCCCGTTTGAAATTGAAAAAATGAGCAAGAGTGGGGCTGTGTTTGATTTAACGCAACTTAACGTTATCTCTAAAAACATAATTTCAAAAATGAATAAAGACGAACTCTTTGATTATTCTTATGCCTATGCAAAAGACTATTCTCAAGAGTTGAAAAATTTAATTGAATCAGATAAAGAATATTATAAGAAAGTTATAAATATTGAAAGAGAAAAAGAAAACCCTTGTAAAGACTTAACAACGTTTACAGATATACTTGAAAATATTTGGTATATGTATGACGAAAAGTTTTTTGATAAAGACAGAAATTATGAGTTTAAGAAGGTTAACGATAAAGAAGAGATAATTAAAATCGTTTCTACATACTTGAATCAATACTTTAGTGAAAGCGACGATAAAGATTTGTGGTTTTCAAAAATCAAGTCAATGTGTAACGAACTTGGTTATTGTGCCGACGGAAAGGAATATAAAAAGAATCCGGAAAAATATAAAGGTTCGCTTTCAGACGTTTGCACGTGTTTAAGGGTTGCTTTTTTAAAGAAATCAAACACACCGGATATGTTTGAAATATTTAAGGTTTTGGGTAAAGAAAAACTTATTAAGAGATTGGAGGTTTTACACTCGTTGTAAAAAATATTATGAAGATAGACGAAACATTATTTACGGAATTATTGAGACAATCAAGAATTAACGTTACGGAAAAAGAAAAGGACGAATTAGAACAACTTTTTGATTTGGCAAACGAAACGGTTAAAACCGTTAAGGCTGAAAAGATTGAAAACGTTAAAAAGCCGAAAGAATTAGAGTTAGAATATTTAAGAGAAGATGAAATTAAAGATTCTATGCCTAGAGAAGAGGCACTTAAAAATGCGCCGAATAAAGACAGCATTTCTTTTATCGTGCCAAGGGTGGTAGAATAATATGTTAAGTATAATAGATTCAAATAAGAAATTTTTATCGGGTGAATTTACTGCTTTGGATATGGCAAATAAATTCATAAGCGAAATAAATAAAAATAATAAAAATGCGGTTATAGAAGTTTTTGACGACGTTATTTTAAAAGCAAAGGCTGTTGACGAAAAGAAAAAGGAAAATAAAGCAGGCAAACTTGCGGGAACATTTTTACTCATAGAAGACAGCATTATGTTAAGCGGTAAAAAAATGACGCACGGCTCTAAAGTTTTAGAAGACTTTGTTTCACCGTTTACTTCTTTGGCACTACAAAAACTTTTAGATGAAGATGCTATCGTTTTAGGAAGATGCAACGTCAATGAATTTTCGTATTACGCAAAAAATAATAAGTCAAACTACGGTAAGGTAAAAAATAATTTGGGCGACGATTTAACGGTTAACTCCGGTATCGGCGTAGCCGTTAGCGACGGGCTTTGCAACTTCGCTATCGGGAACGACGTTTGTTCTAACGTTAGAAAGAGTGGCGCATTAAACGGCGTTTCAACGTATAGGCCGACATACGGTTTGGTTTCAAGGGTAGGCGTTTCTTCGCTTGCTTCAAGTTTTGACGGGCTTTCCTTCGCAACCTTAAACGAAGAAGATTTTAAACTTCTTATTGATATAGTCAAAGGTGCCGATATAAAGGATATGAACTCTATCGGCGAAAAAGAAGGGAAAAAGGCTTTAACTAAAAAGATCGCCGTTATCAAAGATATAAATTGCAAGAATTATTTGAGCGCAATAGAAGGTGCTAAAAAAGCAGGCTATCAAATTAAAGAAATAGAAATTTCAGGTGTAAAAGCATTAGTCAGCGCATATCAGGTTATGTTATCAAGTGAGTGCGGTTCAAATCTTTCCAGAATTGACGGCATAAAGTTCGGTAAACGCAGTGAGAATTGTGCCGATATAGAAGAAGTTTACAGAAAGACGAGAACGGAATTTTTAGGAAAGCCGATCAAGTATTTAACAGTTCTCGGCAACTATATGTTGTTCACCGAAAACGTTTGCGAATACTATTCAAAGTCTTTGCAAATCAGAGATCAAGTTAGATATTGCGTTGATGAAATTTTAAAAGATTGCGACGCTATTTTATTGCCGTTATATGTAAATACTGACGGGGCTATTGGCGGAGTAAACGACTATTATAAGTTGGACGAAAAAGAAGTTTATAACGTTTTACCGGAAGCGTTAGGGCTACCTGTCGTTTCTTTGGCTATTAAATCAAACGAAATAAGCAGTGTTCAGTTTGTTTCAAGTAAATATAACGAAGAAGTTTTATTTGACGTAGTTAGCGATATTAAAAAGAGTCTATAAGGAATACATTTATGAGTGATAAATACGATATAACCATTGGCTTGGAAATCCATGCCGAATTAAATTCAAAAACAAAGGTTTTCTGTTCTTGCGCAAACAAGTTTGGTGCAGAGCCAAATACTTTGGTTTGCCCTGTATGTTTAGGGCTTCCGGGAACGGTCCCTTCAATAAACAAACAATGCGTTATGCTTGCTATGAAAGCAGGGTTAATGACAAATTGTAAAATTCACGAAGATACAAGTTGGGAAAGAAAGAATTACTTCTATCCCGATTTAACGAAGGGCTATCAGATAAGCCAGATTCCGGCACCTATCTCTTACGACGGCTGGGTTGAACTTGACAGCGGAAAGAAAATAGGTATCTCTGATATTCACCTTGAAGAAGATACGGGCAAACTCGTTCACATGGACGGGAAGACTTATATTGACTACAACAGATGCGGTATTCCGCTTATTGAAACTGTAACAAAGCCTGACATTTCAAGTGCAGACGAAGCAGTTGAATTTTTGGAAAAACTACGTAGCACTTATATCTACGGCGATATTGCACTTTGCAAAATGGAACAAGGCGGTATGCGTTGTGACGTTAACTTATCGGTTAAGCCGAAAGGTTCAAAGGTTTTCGGAAACAAAGTTGAAATGAAAAACCTCGGTTCGTTTAGAGCAGTTAAGCAAGCAATAGAATATGAAGCAAACAGGCAAATGACTCTTTTAGACGAAGGTAAGGTCGTTGTAGAAGAGACGAGAAAGTGGGATGAAAAAGAAGGCGTTAACGTTGCTATGCGTGCAAAACTTGCATCAGGCGTTTACCGTGGATTTTTAGATCCGGATATTCCCGTTCTTCATATTCCGCACGAAGTCGTTGAAAAGTGCCGTTCGGAATTGCCTTTAACACCCGAACAACTTAAGGTTATATATAAAGAAAAATATAATCTTCCTGATTATGATATTTCTATCATTACGGCAAAGAAAGAACTCGTTAAATTCTTTGAAGATTGTATTAAGTTATATCCAAATGCAAAAGATCTTTCCAACTGGATAATGGGCGAACTCTTAAGAAACGTTAAAAACGATATTTCAATAACACCTGAAAACTTTGTTAAGATTATCAAGTTAGTAGAAGATAAAAAGATTTCAAGGGTTAATGCCGTTCCGCTTATTGCCGCCGTTATGGAAGCAAACGAAGATCCTGAAACACTTGCTAAAAAAATGGATATGATGAATCTTACTCTTTCCGAGAACGAAATTGAAAGTATTATTTGCGCTATCTTGGAAAAGAACCCTAAAGCAGTTGAAGACTATAAAGTTATTCCTGATAAGATAACTACATTTATTACTGGTCAAGTTATGAAGGAAACGAAAGGAAAGGCAGATTTCGTTTTGGTTAAGAAAGTTATTGTAGATCACTTTAGTAAATAGTAAAAATGGAAAAAATAGAAAGTTTTAAAATAAACCATTTGACGTTAAAGAGTGGGTTATACGTTTCAAGAAAAGACGTAAAGGATAACGTTAAAACAACTACTTTTGATATAAGGCTTATAACGCCGTATGTAGATGAGTTTCCGAATATATCTGCACTTCACACCATAGAACATTTGGGCGCAACTTATTTAAGGAACGGAGATAAAAAAGGCGATATCGTTTACTTTGGGCCTATGGGTTGCCAAACGGGATTTTATCTCGTTATGTTCGGCGATTTAAAAAGTAGTGACATTTATCAAACGATTATAGATATGCTTGACTTTATAATAGCGTTTAACGGCGAAATACCCGGGGCAACGAAGATAGAGTGCGGTAATTATCTTTCACACGATTTAGAAGGCGCTAAAAACATAATAAAGAAATATAAAAAAGATTTAGAAAAATATAAAAGACTAAATTACTAAAACTTTTATGGATAAAACCAACGTTATGCGCCTATTAGACGCAAAGAAAATTATATATAGGTCACTTTTTTTTAGAGCGGAAGTTGCTCCGACGGGAAGTGAAATGGCTGATATTTTAGGCGTTCCGCATGAATCAACTTATAAAACGCTTGTAACTAAAAGCGGTAGCAACAAAAATTACGTGTTTATGATACCTGTTGACGAAGAACTTGATTTAAAAAAATGCGCAAAATCTGTTAACGAAAAAAGTATAGAAATGATAAAGAGTAAAGACCTTTTGGGGCTTACCGGATATATTCACGGTGGGTGTTCGCCGATAGGGATGAAAAAGCCTTTTAGAAAGGTTGTTGACGATAGTGTTTTAAAGTTTTCCAAAATAGTTTTCAGTGCCGGTAAAATAGGGTATATGGTAGAAGTTTCTCCACTTGATTTAAAAAAAATGGTAAATTATACTACCTATGATATAAAGGTATAAAAATAAAATAAAAAAAGAAACGGCAGTTCAATTTGAACTGCCGTTTTAATATATTGTTTTTATTTCAAAAAGCCTTTAACTATTTCGGCTTCGGCTTCTTTTTCACTTAACCCTAGCGTCATAAGTTTTGTTAATTGTTCACCAGCGATTTTACCGATTGCAGCTTCGTGAATCAAACTTGCTTCTAAATGGTTAGCGTTTATTCTCGGTTCTGCGGTAACGATACCGTTATCCATTAAAATCGCATCGCACTCGGTATGCCCGGAACATTTGTTATTGCCGTCTACACAAGAGATAAAGCGTTGGCGGGAATTATCTTTGGCAATAGAACGGGAGATGACGTGTGTAGCACTGTTTTTGCCGTCTAATTTAACCTTAAAGTCTGTTTCCGCATATTGCTCACCGTGAGTCATTATCTTTTCTCTGACGATAAGTTTCGCACCAGATTTTAATTCGGCGTTGGTTTTTCTAACCGTAGAATCAACGCCCTTGATTTGTGCTGTTTCCATTACTAGTTCGCTATTTTCGTCAAGGTAAATATTCGTTGTAGGATTGAGAATATTTTTTCCGTTTCCGTCGCCTTCGCCGTAGTGCTTTTCTATATATTTAACTTTTGCACCTTTTGAAAGGTGAAAGGTGTGTATTCCGTCATGCTCGCTTTTTTCCGTTCCGCAGTTATGTATACCGCAACCGGCAACAATCAAAACGTCTGCATTTTCGCCGATATAAAAATCGTTGTATACTAAATCGTTAACGCCTGTTTTTGTGATTATAACGGGTATATCTATCCTTTCGTTTTTAGTGTTCGGCTTAATAATAATATCAATTCCGCTTCCGTCTTTTTTAGAAACGATATCAACGTTTGCCGTAGTGTTTCTTTGCTTCAGTTCGCCGTTTTCACGTAGGTTAAAAGCACCTGTCGGCACACTTTCAATGTCTGCAATCTCTTTAAGAAGGTTCGTTTCAATTTTATCCATTTAGCTGACCTCCGTATCCTTTTTGATTAAGGTTTGACAAGTAGATTGCGATAAAATTTTAGGAAGCACTTCTTCTTTGCTTCCGTCGTTTTTTATTTCGCCACCCGATATTATTATTATTCTGTCTGCAATATTCAATATTCTCTCTTGGTGAGAAATTATTATCATATTTCCGTTTGTCTTTTTAGATAGCCTTTCAAAAACTTTAATAAGTGAATTAAAACTCCAAAGGTCAATACCGGCTTCCGGTTCGTCAAACAACGTGAGTTTACTGCCACGT
Source organism: Christensenellaceae bacterium (assembly GCA_045598745.1). Taxonomy (GTDB): domain Bacteria; phylum Bacillota; class Clostridia; order Christensenellales; family Borkfalkiaceae; genus UBA1259. The sequence goes on along the minus strand of JAZLMT010000069.1, from coordinate 3,754 downwards.
GCAAGCGTTATTGCGATTTCAATACGCTTTAATTCGCCACCCGATAAACTTGAATTGATTTCTCTGTCAACGTATTCTCTTGCACACAAACCGACTTCAGACAGATATGCGCAAATTTCCGAAACGGAAAGTTTTTTTCCACTTGCAATATTGATTAAATCGGTTACCGTTATACCTTTAAACTTGATAGGGCTTTGGAAGGCAAAAGCAATTCCTTTCTTTGCACGTTCGGTAATAGATAGGGAAGTGATATCTTCGCCGTCTAATAAAATTTGCCCACTTGTCGGCTTAATAATACCCATGATAATTTTTGCAAGGGTAGACTTACCGCCACCGTTTGGCCCGGTTAATGCAACGAATCTTTCGTCTATTTTTAGATTTATGTTTTTAAGTATTTGTTTTTTTTCTACACTGTCAAGTGCAGTATAACAAACGTTTTTTAATTCTAACATTATCTATAAACTCTCAACTGATTTGAAATTATTTTAACTTCAAAAGGAACGTTTTCGTAAATCTCGCCGTCAACTTGAATTGTGCACGGTTTATCTGAAAAGATTTTTATTTCTTCGGTCGTTTCGTGAATTGTTTCCGGCACGGTTAATATCTTGCCTTTCTTTAATTTAAGGAAAGTTTTAATAATTTTTAGTTTTCCCATTTCTTTAACTGCCGTAAAATTTAACCTGTTATCAAAAGGATCGGCAATAGGGGATATCGGAATACCACCGCCGTATCTAAAGCCGTTTGCAACGCAGGCGATAAATGACTTATATTCTTCTTTTTTGCCGTTGTATTCTGCAGTAAACGTTGAATACTTAAAGTTCAATAACGTTTTAATTAACGATTTAGTGTATCCCCATTTGGTTTTATGCTTTAACTCGGCATATCTTTTTAATACGTCAACGTCAATACCCATACCGATAATATTGATACCGCGTAGGGTTGGCATTTGCATAAAGTCGGTATATCTAGGCTCACCGTCCAAAATAATTCTTAAGGCTTTTAACGGATCTTTCGGAAGACCGAGAGCACTAGCAAAATCATTCCCAGTTCCGCAAGGAATTATACCTAACGCACACTTATCAAAACTGTGAAAGCCGTTTATTACTTCGTGAAGCGTTCCGTCTCCACCGACGCTGACGATTGTTTTTGCACCGTTTGAAATTGCCTGGCTGGTTAATTCAATAGCGTGGTTTTTCTTCTGTGTAAAGTGGAACTTATAATCTATCTTGTTTTCGGAAAGATAGTTTTCAAGTATTATTAAAATCTTTTTTAGTTTTTTTCCGTTTTGATCTCCGGAAAAAGGATTGATAATAAAGTCTATCATTTTTGTCCTTCGAATAAAAAATATATAATTAAGTTTACTACAAAAATAGCAAAAAAACAACTTTTGTGATACAATATTTTATATGAAATTAACTTTAGATAAAAAAATACGTGAAATTGCGAACGATCTTGATAAACCTTTATACGTTGTCGGCGGTTACGTTAGGAATTTTTTAATAGATAAAAGCCTGTCTTCAGATATAGATTTGTGTGCGCCTATTAGAGTAGAAGAACTTTTGCCGAAACTTAAAGAATTCGGTTTTATTATTCAATGTGAGTATAAGAGAACGGGAACGGTAGTTTTTAGTGATGGGTGCAACAGATACGAATTTACTTCGTTCAGAAGGGAAAGTTATAATGACGGTGGCGAACATACTCCTACGAAAACGGATTTTACGGATGATATATTTTTAGACGCAACTCGGCGTGACTTTAAGTGTAACGCCATATATTACGATATAGCGAAAGACGAAGTAGTTGACGTTTTGGGTGGCGTAGAAGATGTCGGAAAAAAAGTTTTAACTACCGTTAAAAGCGCAGAAGAAGTGTTTAAACACGACGGTTTAAGACTTTTAAGGCTTGCAAGGTTTTGCGGAGAACTTGATTTTACAATAGATAACGAAACGCTTTCGGGTGCAAAAAAATATGCAGAGAATATTAAAGATATTTCACCTGAAAGAATTTTTGACGAGTTAAAAAAGATTTTGGTTTGTGATACGAAATATCCTTTTTCAAATAAACTCGGGCACTATAACGCATTAAAAGTTTTAGATGATTGTGGGGTTTTAGATTATATTATTCCCGAACTAACCAAGGGAAGAAATATGAAACAAAGATCGGATTTTCATAATTACGACGTTTTGGAACACTCTTTAAGGTGCGCTATGTATGCAGATAAAAGCATACGGCTTTCTGCACTTTTGCACGATGTCGGAAAGCCTTATTGTATGATAAATTTTTCTAAATATCACGACCATGCAAAGTATGGAAAAGATATAGCGAGAGAAGTTTTATTAAGATTAAAAGCCGATAAAAAGACGATAGAAGAAGTTTGTTTTTTAACGGAAAATCACATGCTTGAAGTTAAAAAAGAATTGGAAGACGGAGAGATAGCGTTTTTTATAGCAAAGAACAATAAGTGGATAAAAAAGTTGCTTTTTATTATGCAGGCGGATTTTTCCGCTTGTAAAGACGATTTAGAAAAAGCCTCTACGGTAGAAAAATGGTGTAAAATTATGGAAAAAATGAAAAAGAATAATATTCCTTTTTCGCCAAAAGAATTAGATATAAAGGGTGAAGATTTATTGAAAATCGGGGTAAAACGTGAAAATATTTCTAAAGTTTTAGAGTTTTTGCTGAAAGAAGTGTGCTTTATGAACGTTGAAAACGATAAGGAAAAGTTGATAAAAAAAGCAAATACAATCAATTTTTAGCGTTGACAAAAAAATAATTATATAGTATACTACATGTTGTATAAATATTTATTAAATATTTTAGGTAAAAAATGAGTAAAGAACAAGAACGTAAAATTGAGCAAAAAGTTAATCAAATTACGGCACAAGAAGAAATAGAAAAGTTGGTGAACCCTCCCGTAACGGAAGAGGCTCCGATTATTCTTACTCCGAAAGAGCAATATAAAGCTAAAAAGAAAGAAGAAAGATTAGAATATCGTGAATATAAAGAAAAAAAACACGAGGCTAAACTTAAAGATGAAGAAGATTATCTAAAAGCTTGTGCAAATAAGGTTAACGCTAAAGCCAGAAAGGTTGCAAAACATCGCCACCTAAAGAATTTCGGTTGGTGGTTTTTTGGCTTTTGGTCTTTTTTACTAACAATAGTAATTGCAGTTGGTTGCGTTTTTGCTTTCATTCCGATAAAAAATTTCTTCGGATCAAGTTCTGAAGATTACGTAAGTGAGAAAGTCGGCAATTATACCGGCCTTGATTTTGTCCAAAATATGGACACCATAAAGGGTGAAGATATACCTGCTATTGAATTGATTTTTTCAATTCTTTTAGAAGACTACGAGCTTAACAAATACGTATCGGTAGACGTTGATTCTTTAAACAAGGCAACGCTTTTGAGTTCTGAATTTTCCGATGCATTGATTAACGGCGTTAAGATTATTGCTTCACTTAAGTCAATAGGCGTTGATGAAGATCTTGGGGAAATAGGTAATACACCTGCCTTTACTTCTTTTGAACCCGTTCCTGAAGATAGATTATTAAATCCGCTTGATGAAGGCTTTAATGAAAAACTTTACTATTATAAAAATGAAGACGGCGAGTTTGTTAGAGCATTTGATGACGACGGAAACAGAATTGAGGATTCCGAAGGGAAGCAGTTATATTATCCGGCTCTTTCAGAAGTTATGTTGTTAGACCTTCCGGCTGTATTACAAGACAGAATGGAAACCATGAAGGTAAAAGAA
>JAZLMT010000068.1:0-6240 GCA_045598745.1 Christensenellaceae bacterium | reverse complement strand
TTTTTACTTTTCTTGCCCATCTATGTTTGCTTTTTATATATTCACGACTTAAAGCCGATTCTATCTTGGTAGCGGCGGTCAGATTCGAACCAACGACCTGCCGGGTATGAACCGGCCGCTATAACCAACTAAGCTACGCCGCCATATATTTAACGATAACTCGCTAAATGCTTATGTATTATACAAAAAAAGGGGACGGCTTGTCAAATACTTTTTGATAATTTATAAAAATTTTTTAGTTAAATAATTAAGCCTATCAAAAAATGATAGGCTTTTTAATTTTTATTTTTAGTTAGTCGAAGTGAAGTTCAGCTAAAATCGGGAGTTCCCTATACTTTTCAGCGTAGTCCATACCGTAGCCGATAACGAAACCGCATTCCATATTGAAGCCGGCGTAATCGACTTTAATATCAACCTCACGTCTTTCAGGCTTATCAAGGAAAGCGCAAATTTTAATGGACCTTGGGTTTTTCTTTTTTAAGAGTTTAATAAAGAAATCCAAAGTTTTACCGCTATCAATGATATCTTCAACGATAAGAACGTCTTTACCGGTGATATTAGTAGTAATTTCGCTGATAACTTCCATTTTACCGCTAACGGTTCCGTTTCTGTAGCTTGAGAGTCTAGCGAAGTCAACTTGAATAGGGCATTTAATATTTTTAGTTAGGTCAGCAAAGAAGTAAACAGCGCCTTTAAGCATACAAATGACAATAATTTCTTGACCGTTATAGTCTTTGGTGATTTGAGCGCCGAGTTCTTTAACTCTTTTAGCAATTTGTTCTTCAGTTAAAACAGTAGTATAACTTTCCATCTTTAGCACCTCTCTATAACAAGTTTACTATATTTATAGTGTTCTCGTCAACTTTTATTAAGTCGGAAATTGCAATTTTAAAAACAAAATATACAATATTATCTTTAGCAATGACAGGAATAGAATCTCTGTCTTTTTTCGGAATCTTTTTATCGGTAAAGAAGTCGTTAAGTTTTTTAGTTCCGCCCCCGAATTTAGTGAAGATATCGCCGTCTTTTTTTGTTCTGATAACGGCATCTTTTGGAATTTTATCAAGGTCGGCAAAGAACCCGCTTTTTAGGTCAATATTTTTTTGGACTTTAGAAATTGAATAATTGACGCCGTTAAAAGAAAAGTTACAAATATCAAAAGGTAATTGAAAAACATGTTTTGGTTTTGATTTATAAAAACAAATTCTATCGTATTCTCTGGTTGCTTTAACGTCGTTAAGGAGATCAACGCTTGCGCCGTTCTCCAAAGAAACAAGGTTAAACGCACTATCTATATGAGTTTTTGCCCAATCTTTTTTAACGCCCAAATATTTCAATGCGCTAATAGTCGCCCTAGAAAAGACAGCCTTTTCGCAAGGGAGTTTAATATAGGCGCACTCGCCGTCAAAAGAAATATAATCACTAATAATTTTAGAAAAATATTCTTCGTCTTCACAAACGATATCGGATAACCTTAAAACAGACTTTTCTGCCAAAGGAAAAACTTCTTTAATTTTAGGAATAACGTTTAATCTTAAAAAGTTACGGGTATAATCATCAGAAAGATTTGTTGAATCGGTAACGAAAGGGATATTGTTTTGTTTAACGAAATCAAGAATCTCATTTTTAGAAACGGTCAAGAACGGGCGGATAATTTTATTTTCAAAATTGTTTTCAATACCCTTAAGCCCTTTAATACCCGTTCCACGGAAAAGATTTAACAAAACGGATTCAAAGTTATCGTTAAGGTGATGCGCAGTGGCGACCTTATCACACTTGCCCTTTTCAATCGCATCAAAGAAACATTGATATCTTAAAGCTCTTGCCCCTTCTTCTAAAGAAAGGGAATTTTCTTTGGAATATTTTAGGCAGTCAACTTCATAAGAAATCAATTCAACGTTGTTTTTATTGCAGTAATCAATAACGAAATTAGAATCGCTTTTAGATTCTTCGCCACGAATACCGTGCTCAACGTTTAGAGCCTTAACATTAAAATTGAATATTGTTTTTTGGCTTTGCATAAACTCTAATAAAGCCATTGAATCACTTCCACCCGAAAGTGCAACGGCAACGGTTTCGTTAGGTTTAACTAATTTTGATAAATCAATTTTCATAATTATATTGTAACAAAGTGAAAATAAAAAAACAACCAAAGAAAAGAAAAAGATTTAAAAAATGCCGTTTATTGTTTGACAAACGTTAAAAATTGATATATCATAGTTTAGCGCTTGGAAGAAAAACTCGTTAATAAAGCGAGTTAAAAAAGCGATTTTAAATTAAATACGTTACAAACTCATAAAAAAGATTATGAAAAAAGATTTTTTATGAAGAGGAGCAAACCGCGGGGTAGAGCAGCTTGGTAGCTCGTCGGGCTCATAACCCGGAGGTCAGGAGGTTCAAATCCCCTCCCCGCAACCACTAAAAATACAGTAGCATTTTTGCTACTGTATTTTTTGTTATTAAGTAGAAGGAGGGGATTTGAATTAGGAGAAAATTGCGATAGCAATTTGTCCGCAGGACTAAACTGTCCAGTGGACAGTTTATCGGGAGGCTCGAGAGAAGCAAATCCCCTCCCCGCAACCATAAAAAAAGAGATAGGTTTTATGCCTATCTCTTTTTTTATTGATATAGTTGTATGTGGGTGGGATTTGATTGGGGGAAGAAATCGGCGGTAGCCGATTTGTCTGCTTGCGAAAGTAATATATAGTAGTTTTTACATATAGCAGACCAAACAGCCGTCGGCTTCGGCTGTTTGCTGGGGCGCCGTGCAAAACGGCAAATCCCCTACACGCAACTTTTCCTTTTTCACAACATAGCAAGAAAAAATCCCCGACTCGCAACCAAAATTTATATGAGATTTGAATTATTTGCAAAACGGCAAATCCCCTACCCCCTATTTTACTGAAATTATTGCGTTTTCGTCACAAATAATATATAATATTTGTGAAATAAATTTTTAATTTGACGAAGTTTGTCATATATACTGTGCTAAACTGTGTTTAGCAAAAGGAAAACAAATAAATGATACAATTAGAAAAATTAACTCAAACGCAAAGAAATTTAAAAATCAAAGAGTTCGTTGAATATTGGAAAGATAAAGGCTACGAAAAAGGCGAAAGTCAAACGTTTTGGCTCAAGTTTTTAGAACAAGTTTTAGGCATAAAAAATTCCGAGCAAGTTATTTCTTTTGAAAGACAAGTTATGTTAGACCATACGAGTTTTATTGACGGATTTATTTCCATAACGCACGTTTTGGTTGAACAAAAAAGTAAAGACGTAGATTTAAGAGCAAAAATAAAACAATCGGATGGTAGTTTTTTAACACCGTTTCAGCAAGCAAAAAGATATTCTCAAGAATTGCCATATTCAGAACGTCCACGTTGGATTATAACATGCAACTTTCATGAATTTTTAATTTATGATATGGACAAACCGAACTGTGAGCCTGAAAGTGTTTTTCTTAAAGATTTAGAGAAAGAATTTTATAGATTTGAATTTATAATAGACAACGAAAATCAAGATATTCAAAAAGAAATGGAAGTTTCTTTTAAGGCAGGTGAACTCGTAGGCAAAATTTACGATTTATTATCTAAAAAATACGAAAACCTTGACACTGACGAATACGAACAAAAAAGTTTAAATATACTTTGTGTTAGACTTGTATTTTGCTTGTATGCAGAAGACTCGGGAATATTCAGCCGTAATCAATTTTATGATTATATGAAAAGTTTTAAGCCCGAAAATTCAAGAACGGCGTTAAAAGAACTATTCAAAATGCTTGATACAAAATATGAAGATAGAGATAGATATGAAAACGAAAAGTTACTTGCCTTTCCTTACGTAAACGGTGGATTATTTTCTGATGAGAATATTTTAATACCACAACTTGACGAAAATATTTTAGCAACACTAATAATAAGCATAAGCAGGGGCTTTGATTGGAGTGAAATAAGCCCAACGATTTTCGGCGCAGTGTTTGAAAGCACCTTAAACCCCGAAACAAGGCGTGCGGGCGGTATGCACTACACTTCTATTGAAAACATTCACAAAGTTATAGATCCCCTATTCTTAAACGACTTAAGAGAAGAATTTGACAGTATAAAGGAATTTGCAGTTGAAAGAACGAGAAATAATAAATTAAAAGATTTTCAAAACAAACTTGCAACTTTAACTTTTTTAGATCCTGCTTGTGGTAGTGGTAATTTTTTAACCGAAACTTTTATCTCGTTGAGAAAAATAGAAAACGAAGTTATAAAACTATTACGTGGCGCACAAATAGAAATGGGATTTGAAAATGATAATCCGATAAAAGTTTCTATTGGTCAATTTTACGGCATAGAAATAAACGACTTTGCTGTGGACGTTGCAAAAACTGCTCTTTGGATTAGTGAATATCAAATGTTAAAACAAACTGAATCTATTATAAAAATGAATTTGGATTTTTTGCCATTAAAATCTTACGACAATATTGTTTTGGGTAACGCTTTAAGAATAGATTGGGAAAACGTTGTGCCGAAAGAGAAATTAAACTACATAATGGGAAACCCACCATTTGTAGGTTATTCTTTACAAAACGAAAAACAGAAAAAAGATATTTTATCTGTTTATATAGACGAAAATGGAAAACCTTATAAAACGGCCGGGAAAATAGACTACGTTGCAGGTTGGTACTTTAAAGCGTCTTTACTTATGTGGAATACGAGTATACGCACCGCTTTTGTTTCAACAAACTCCATTACGCAAGGAGAACAAGTGGCTGGAGTATGGAAACCGCTATATGAGCGTTTCGGTGTGCATATTGATTTTGCGCACCGCACGTTCCGTTGGGATAGTGAAGCAAATCTTAAAGCACACGTTCATTGTGTAATAGTTGGGTTCAGTATTGCCACGAATAATAAACAAAAACAACTGTATTCCTCCGATAGATTACAAATAGTAGAAAATATCAATTTTTATCTTATCAAAGCCCCTACCGTTTTTGTTGATAATAGAAATATCAGCATTTGTCCTATCCCTCAAATGACAACTGGGAATCGCCCTGCCGATGGAGGACATTTGATAATTGAAAATAGTGATATTGACGATTTTTTGAAAAAAGAACCAAACGCTATAAAGTACATAAAAAAACTCGTTGGAGCAGAAGAATTTATCAACAATAAAAAACGATGGTGTTTATGGCTTGTCGATGCAAACCCAAGCGAAATTAGAAAAATGCCCGAAGTCATGAAACGAATTCAACTTTGTCGTCAGGATAGATTAAACGGGGCGGATGATAGAAAAAAATTAGCAAAAACTCCTATGCTGTTCAGGGAAACAAAAAATCCAAAAACATATATTATCGTCCCCGCAACATCATCTGAGCAAAGAAAATATGTGCCTATTGGATTTTTGGATTATACAGCAATTCCAACTAATTCCGCAACAATTATCCCAAATGCAAATTTGTATCATTTTGGCGTATTAACTTCTAATATCCATATGGCTTGGATGCGTGCTGTTTGCGGTAGGTTAGAAATGCGTTATCGCTATTCAAAAGATATAGTTTATAATAATTTCCCTTGGTGCGAGCCGACGCAAGAGCAAAAAGAGAAGATAGAGCAAACGGCACAGGCAATTTTAGACGCTAGGGCATTATTCCCCGATTGTTCCCTTGCCGACCTTTATGACGAAACGACAATGCCAGTAGAATTACGCAAGGCGCACCAAGAAAATGACAAAGCGGTTATGCAAGCATACGGATTTTGGGGAAAATTAAACACCGAAAGCGAGTACGTTGCAGAACTATTCAAAATGTATCAAAAATTAGTAGATAAAAAATGATAAAACCCATGGAGTAATATATGAAATTGTATCATGGAAGCCTTTATAATTTAAAAGGAAATAAATTAAAAGCAAATAAAGCCTTTGACCAAGAAGGTTATACAAAATGTGTCCATTTTGCCACAACTTATGAAATGGCTGTATTATTTTGTTCAAATCCGATTAGGGCATATTATCACACAAAAAAAGAATTTGATAAAATTAAAAATGTTCCTGCTTTTTCAAGCCACATTAAAACTGACAATAATATTCCTTGTATATATGAATTTTATGAAAACATGTTTAATGAATTATTTAATATCCCTGCTTATATTTACAAATGTTATCCAAAAAAAATAAAATCATACGATAATAATTATGAAAAAATAGCTGAACATGATGTTAAAATTAATACAAAAATATTTATACCCAATCTACTAG